>NZ_AJZD02000214.1 GCF_000272105.2 Vibrio splendidus 12E03 | reverse complement strand
AATGCATTTAACAAGCGATGATTCAATTGAGTCATCGCTTTTCTCTTAGGAATGATTCCTATTTGACCATGTAAGCATGGTGATTTTTTATTTATATTTTCTGGTAAGTGAGTGTTAGAGATGGCGATGACTGAGCATGATGAAAGTTGGTGGAAAACCGCAACCATCTATCAAATCTACCCAAAGAGCTTTTGTGACAGCGGCAATAAAGGTACTGGCGATATCAAAGGGATCATTTCGAAACTGGATTACCTCAAACATTTGAGCGTGGATGCGATTTGGCTAACCCCAGTTTACGCGTCACCCATGATCGATAATGGTTACGATATCTCAGACTATTATGAGATTAACCCCCAATTCGGCACCATGGAAGACTTCGACCTACTGCTGTCTGAAGCGCATCAACGTGGTATCCGCATCGTGATGGATATCGTGGTAAACCATACCTCGACAGAGCATGCATGGTTTCAATCTGCTTTGGGCGATAAAAACAGCCCGTATCGCGATTACTATATCTGGAAAGATCCCGTAGATGGCCAAGCACCAACTAACTGGCAGTCTAAGTTCGGTGGTAATGCGTGGGAACTCGATGAGGCGACAGGGCAATACTTCCTACACTTATTCGCCAAAGAACAGGCTGACCTCAACTGGGAGAACCCGGTTGTACGCGAAGAAGTGAAAGATGTCATCAGCTTCTGGGCTGAGAAGGGCGTTGACGGTTTCCGCTTGGATGTGATCAACCTAATTTCGAAGCAACAAGATTTCCCTAACGATGATATCGGTGATGGTCGTCGTTTTTACACTGATGGCCCACGAGTGCACGAATACCTGAAAGAGATCAGCGAAGCGGTATTCCAGAAATACGGCAGCGTGACAGTAGGCGAGATGTCTTCAACGACACTCGAGCATTGCCAGCAATACTCAAACATTGATAACAGCGAACTATCGATGGTGTTTAACTTCCACCACCTTAAAGTCGATTACACCAATGGTGAGAAGTGGACTAATGCACCATTTGATTTCTTACAGCTCAAGTCGGTCTTCAATCATTGGCAAACAGGCTTGAACGGCAAAGGTTGGGGCGCACTATTTTGGTGTAACCACGACCAACCGCGAGTGGTGAGCCGTTTAGGTGATGATCAGCAGTATCGTGTTGAGTCGGCCAAGATGCTGGCTGCGTCTGTACATATGATGCAAGGCACGCCTTATATTTATCAAGGCGAAGAGATTGGCATGACCAACCCAGGTTACACCGAGATCAGTCAATATCGTGATGTCGAGAGCACCAACACGTATGACATCATGGTTAACCGTGATGGTGTGGCGCATCAAGATATGATGGCGATTCTGGCGCAGAAATCTCGTGATAATTCTCGCACGCCGATGCAGTGGAACAGCGAAGCGCATGCAGGCTTCTCACAAGCTCAGCCGTGGCTAGAGGTTGCGAATAACTATACTGAGATCAACGCTGAGCAAGCACTGGAAGACAAAGACTCTGTGTTTTACTTCTACAAGAGCTTGATTGAGTTACGCAAAGAAGTGCCAGTGATTACTCATGGTAGCTACAAAGATTTATTGCCTGAGCACCCGTCGGTATTTGCGTATTCTCGCGAGACTGATAGTCAGACTTTGTTGTGTATTAATAACTACTATGGTGAAGAGGCGGAATGCGTTTTACCGGAACGTTTTGATATGAGTAAGGCGAAGAGTTTGTTGTCTAACTATCAAGAGGCGAACACTTCAGTAGCATTACATCATCAAATCTTACGTCCATACGAGACTCGTATTCTCTTGATTGAAGGTTAACCTTGTTTCATTTTAAGAAGCCTGATTCTTATTCCCCTTAAAGGGTTGGGCTTTTACAAAGGCTTTGGAGAGCTCCCCAAAGCCTTTTTTATTGTTTTTAGCTAGTCAGCAGTTACGCTCAGGTTCAGTGAATCTAAGTTAGGGCTAGCTAATCGAAGTCAGTGACGCTGCTGATTCTTCGATCGTAGATTGTTCTACAGACATCAATTCAATCTGTTCAATTAAGCCGATGCTAGGGTTGAACCAGCGCTCTGATGATGTGCCAAATTCTGCCGAATCCATACCTACACAGCCAATGTAGTAAGTGTTTTTCTCCGTAAGATTCGCAGCTTCGACCGATTTACCCGAAACAGTGAAGCTTTTACGAACACCAGTCTCATTAATTTCTTGCTGCCAAGTGACTTGGCATGAGGCGGTAGATGGTAAGTTTTCAACCCACTTGTGATCCTCAAAGTCACTCAACATATTCGCGACAGCTTCGGCATCTAACGTCATTTGCAATGAAACGGTCTCCTTACTGATATCAATGATTGGGTTACTCTCTTTTACGTCAGCACCTTTTAAACGGAAAAGAGGGCTGCTGTGCATAACGGTTGTGATGTATTGGCTGCCAATAAAGTAGGCATTGGTGATTTCGTGCAGACCGCGGTCAGGGCCTGCAAAATAAATGCTGCCGTCTTCTTCTGTACCTTCAACATTCGTCATTATGTCTTCAGAAACATAAAATTCGGTGATGCCGTAGTTGATTAGGTCATTGATAACTTGAACTACTGCTTCATTGCCAGTCTCCTCTTCTAGCCCTGCAATGATGAGTTCACCGCTTAAAGGAGCGAAGTTCATTGTCATCACGCCTTCAGTCTGACCATCTTTGGTAAATGAGTAGCTCAATGTTGTTTCTGGTTTAGGGGAAAATACAGAGCTCGCAATTGGGTAATCCGCCTGATTGCTTGGACCTTTATTACCATCTGTTGAACCAGAAGAAGAGCCACCTCCGCCGCCACAGCCATAAAGAGCAAAGAGAGAAGTCGCAAGCAGCGTCATGGATTTTTTCATGTTGAGCATTCCTAATATAGTTGGCCGAGAGCGGCCTGATGTTTTTAGGAATGCTATTGGTGAGAGAGTTAATAGGGCAAAAAATGAAGATACATAAGATCTTAATTTATATTTAAGTTTTTGTTTTTAAATGTTTTATATTTTTTGTTCGGAAAGTTGATGGCCGACATTCGTGCAGTAGTTAAGCATCAGGTTTTCCCACTGCTTAATGATAAGTGGCTCTTTGATGCTCAATTTTAGATTTTTCCAAGGCTGGAGACAGGTCGATTTCGACTCAGGTTTGGATAAGCGAGCAAACAATTCTTCAGAAGGTACCACTCTCAATAACGCAACCAGCGACTCCATGTAGTTGAGGCGGAACTTCTCCATGTTGCCTTGCTTATAAGCAATGTGAGAAACCATCATATAAACCAACGCATTTTCGATCGTAGAGTTTCCTGAGGTATTGGTCAGAAGTTCTTTTGCGGTTTGCAGGTCTCTCAGTTTGAAATGAATGATACCGACCCAAAGTTTGAGTTCGTCTGGCAGTAACTTAAATCGAGTTTGAACAAGATTGGTGAACGCAATGAGCTTTTTCTGATCCGTTTCAAATAGAGCTAGTTGTCGTGCAATCAGAGTAGATGTCATGGTGTTGATTTTGATGCCATCAAACGTGATGGTTTTTCCACTCAGCAATTCACTGACTTCGGTATTGTCGACAGACCATTCTGGCGACAATGGTGCGGGCAGAGCAAAGTAGTTAGCTAACTCTCTGTTGATCTCCATAACGCTGCTGCTGATGTTATTAACATCAATAGAGTAAACACCACCAAACGCCAACTTCCCTGAGTTTGGGTAAATCAGGCTTATTTTAGCGACAAGGCGTTTATCTACTTCTTGATCCTTCAGCTGAATGTTAAGCAGGTAATCACTGGTACGCATGTTCTTTGCGCCCGGAAAGAATGGAGAGCTATCTATAGGGTCAAGGAAGTAGCTTGGCGCATCTTGGTTAGCAAGATCGGTGTAGGCGTATTCAATCTGCTGTTGAAGTATTAATGCTTTTACGACTTTTCGGTATTTTCTGGAATTATCGCCAATGGCATCCAATCGATTCAGGAGAAGTTCGACCTTAGGAATCAATCGTTGGTTGCGTTCGACTTCAGAAGCACGAGTCGAAGATTGCCAAAGCATATAGCCCATTACTGCAGTGCTGATCAGTAAGACCAAAGACACCACAACAAGCCAAGGGTTAACTGGATTGGAGCTAAATCCTTTTTTACTGGTTGGAGGTTCTATGGCGGCATCATCCGCTTCGGGATCAGGGGAAGCCGCGGCAAAGCTAACCGAACTTGGGTTAAGGAAGTAACCCTTACGTGGGTAAGTCACCAGTATTTTGGTCGCGTCGCTATCTGGTAGGTGTTTTTGAAGTACTGAACGTAAGGTACTGATTCGGTTTGTCAGAACATTTTTGGAAATGAAGTTACTTTGCCACACAGATTCAATGATGTGCTCAGCAGCTAGCGGTTCACCCACGCTAGTCAGAAACAGTTCGAGTAATTCAATAGAACGAGGTTCTAAATCGATGACCTGCTCGTCGCAACTTAAGACTCGTGTGTTGGGGTTGAATTCCAAGCCTTCAATATAAATAGAGGCTTGTTGGTCTTTGGCGCTAGAGAGGTAATCTTGCATAGAAAAGGCAACGGTTTATAAAACCTAAATTCTAGCTGTTTTTGTTATTAAAAACAGCTAGTAATTCACAGGGTGATTGGTATTAAGACGCGTAATTCACCGAGTAGCGAGTTGGTTTGTGGTTCATTGCCAATACGATGTTCAATACTGCGGTGCCTAATACAGATACGGCAATTACCCAAGGTGACACAAAGAAGAACGATGCAAACAGAATACACGCATCAATACCCATTTGTGTTTTACCTACCGAGATACCGTAGCGGTCTTGGATAAACAAGCACAGTACGTTGAAGCCACCCAGACTTGAGCGGTGACGGAATAGGATTAGCATACCTAAGCCCATTAATAAGCCGCCGGCAACAGCACAATAGATCTCGTTATGAACTTCTAGCGAGATAACTAAGTATAAATGATCGGCAAACACAGACACTAAAGCACCAGAAATCGCACTGCTAATAGCAAAGCTACGGCCGAATCGTTTCCATGCTAATAAATAGAACGGGCAATTTGCAACAAAGTACAAAATACCAAAGGTTACAGGCAAGAATTGACTCAAGAGCAGAGCCAAGCCAGTAGTACCACCGGTAAGCAGGTTCGCTGACTGTAAAAAGAAGACGCCTAACGCCACTAAAAACGTGCCAGTGAGAATCGCTACCCAATCTTCTTTACGTGAGTGTTTTTCCATCGTTTTTATAATTACCTAACCAATAAAGGCGTGCATAGTAGAGAAAAACCTTAGCTTTCGGTAGCTTGAGGCGCAAAATTAAGGTAAACCTATGTAATCTGCGTTTTACAGGGTGTAAAGCGTAAAATTGACAGTAAGCGTCATCTTTGGTTGGATAAGCCAAATAACCATGATGAATCTTATATGTGATTATGAAAAAACTGCATAATAAAATTGCAATTAGCTCTTTATGACCTAGATCAAATTATGTAGAATGCGTCACATCAAAACGGTGACGGAAACGTTTGCTTTCGGTCGTTGTGTGGTTTTTTTGAAACTTTCAGTACAATCTGAGTCAGGAGATACAGATGCTTAAGCGTGACATGAACATTGCTGATTACGATGCGGATCTATTCGCAGCTATCCAAGAAGAAACTCTTCGTCAGGAAGAGCACATCGAACTTATCGCTTCAGAAAACTACACAAGCCCACGTGTAATGGAAGCTCAAGGTTCTCAACTTACAAACAAATACGCTGAAGGCTACCCAGGTAAGCGTTACTACGGTGGTTGTGAGTACGTAGATAAAGTTGAAACTCTAGCAATCGAACGTGCATGTGAACTGTTTGGCGCTCAATACGCAAACGTACAACCTCACTCAGGTTCTCAAGCAAACAACGCTGTATACATGGCACTACTGAATGCTGGCGATACTGTTCTAGGTATGAGCCTAGCACACGGTGGTCACCTAACTCACGGTTCTCCAGTAAACTTCTCTGGTAAGCTTTACAATATCATCCCTTACGGTATCGATGAAGCGGGTCAAATCGATTACGAAGAGATGGAAAAACTGGCTATCGAGAACAAGCCTAAGATGATCATCGGTGGTTTCTCTGCTTACTCTCAAATCTGTGATTGGAAGCGCATGCGTGAAATCGCTGATAAAGTAGGTGCTTACCTGTTCGTAGATATGGCTCACGTTGCTGGTCTAATTGCTGCAGGCGTTTACCCGAACCCAGTTCCACATGCTCACGTTGTAACAACGACAACGCACAAAACGCTTGCTGGTCCTCGTGGTGGTCTTATCCTTTCTAACGAAGGCGAAGATCTTTACAAGAAACTAAACTCAGCAGTATTCCCAGGCGGCCAAGGTGGTCCTCTAATGCACGTTATCGCTGGTAAAGCAGTAGCGTTCAAAGAAGCTCTAGAGCCAGAGTTCAAAGAATACCAAGCTCGCGTTGTTGCTAACGCAAAAGCAATGGTTGCTGAATTCCTAGCACGTGGTTACAACATCGTTTCAGGTTCTACAGAGAACCACCTGTTCCTAGTTGACCTAATCAACAAAGACATCACAGGTAAAGAAGCAGATGCAGCACTAGGTGCAGCTAACATCACAGTAAACAAGAACTCAGTGCCAAACGATCCACGTAGCCCGTTCGTTACTTCAGGTATCCGTATCGGTTCTCCTTCTATCACTCGTCGCGGTTTCTCAGAAGCAGACGCGAAAGAGCTAGCAGGTTGGATCTGTGACATCCTAGATAACATGGGTGATGAGTCTGTTATCGAAGCGACAAAAGCAAAAGTACTAAATATCTGTAAGCGTCTACCGGTTTACGCTTAATTTTTTCTGCGTAGAGTGAACGAATTTCTGTGTCGCACATACTCATTTGCTAGCGCAAACTCCGTGTGAGCTCCTTGAACTTCGCTCATCTACTTTGAAAAAGAGTTTAAAAGGTCCCTGTTGGGGCCTTTTTTGTATTCGTAAGTAATAAAGTCGTTGTCGAGCATGCTCACTTACATCCGTAAGCTCCGCGTGCTCTCCTAGAATTTCAAACGACTACTTTGAAAAATGACGATATTAGAAGCTTCTTTATTGGGGCCTTTTTTGTCTTTGAAGATTGGTTATTGCGGGTACTAAAAAGGGCTGATGTTTGCACATCAACCCTTTGTGGTTTTCTTATGTTGGTTTTACTTTCTGATGCTAAGCAGGGTGCCAGACTTACACTTGAATGAGTAATAATGGCGGCTCTCGTTGAATTTGCCTAAACCTTCGCCGTCACAGTAGTCGATATTGATATCACGCATCACTTCTAGCGTGTCTTCGTTGTTTAAAGCGAATTTAGAGCCATCAGAACAGACGATACGTACTCTTTCATCGTGGCTTACAGAGTAAATATCGACTTCGGTATTACACAGCTCAAAAGAGGCTTCACGAAAGTTGTCTTGCTGAGTATTTGAAGCGCAACCTGCAGTAAGCGTTGCAGCGAACACTGCCAAAAGTCCGAGTCTTTTCATTGTTAATCCTTCGCTATCATCAAGTTGGGTGATGAGTTTTTATATGCTATTTGAGGTAGCCTATACAACTACACGCTACGATTCAAGGCGCGTTCGTTGTCTCTAAGATATAAAAGTATAGATGTAGACAGATAATTTATAACTGGCTAACTGCATATTTACCCAATACGTATCACCAATAAAAAAGACCAACACTGAGGTTTAATGCCGTTCGGATAAGCATTACTG
>NZ_AJZD02000213.1 GCF_000272105.2 Vibrio splendidus 12E03 | reverse complement strand
TCATTATGAGTCAATTATAGATACAGAACTTTTTACATGGTGTCAAATCACCCGATTTTCAATTGAGCGCATTTGCTCCATCCAGGGGCTCTCAAGTCAGAGTCTCAGGCATTCGCAAAAGGGGGACAGAGGGTTGATGACAAATGCTAGTTGTTCACCTTTTGACTCGCTTTCCCAGTTATGCGATCAAATTGAGTGGTGTAATTGAATTTTAGTTAGTCTGGAATTATCCTATTTTTTCAGTTACCTTTGGAATGCGCATCGTATTATTTAAGCCTTAGT
>NZ_AJZD02000212.1:26888-48482 GCF_000272105.2 Vibrio splendidus 12E03 | reverse complement strand
TGCTAATTCTTGTTCAAGCATAAAAAATCCCCATCAACGTTGTTGATGGGGATTATCTGCTAACTGCAAGATCGTTCAAGTCTTCTTAAACGATCGGCATTAGTCATTAAAAGACGGGCTTTGTCACTTTAAACGGTTACTTACTCGGCTTAAACCTGTGTGCGACCTAAAGAGATCACAACGCGTCGGTTCTTATCTTTACCAATTGGCGAGTTATTGTCGGCAATTGGACGACGCTTGCCATAACCTTGTACTTGAATACGGTCTTCTGGCAAGCCGAGAGATTTAAAGTACTCTCTTAACGATTCCGCTCTTCGCTCTGAAAGATTCTGGCTAATGCCTTTGCTGTCGACAGAGTCGGTGTACGTTGCCACCAGCACAAGGTCGATGTCTTGGTTGTAGCGAACATAATCAGCAATTTGGCTTAGCCTTTTTCGTGAAGACTTATTCAGCTGATCGCTGTTGCGGTCGTAGTGCAAGATAGTGAAAGAGATGTCTTCGAAGCTGTAAGGCAGCAAATTGGCAACACAGTCACTGAACACATTATATTTTTCTTGGAATAACACCGACGATAGCGACACTTCAATACGCTGATCTCGGCTCTGCCACTCTTGGTAACTGAATGTCGGGTAGCGCCCTTTCTCCAATTCACTCAAGATCCCCCAAGCCGTTTGACCGCCAACGTAACCATCAAATTGTTGGAAGAACTTAATGGTAGTCATGCGATCGGCACTTTCCCCCGGGCGCCAAGGTGGTGGCATAGAAATCAAGCTGACATTGCGCGTTGCACCCATTGGGCGGCGCATTTTAAGCTCAAAGTCCAAAATGATTTTTTTACTCGCGCGAGATGAGAACTCAGCATCACCAAAATTGGGGATTGGATGCACCAAGCGACATTCTAGTGGCGTGTTAGCCACCATCTCCCATGTCGACTGTTGAGGAGATGCTCCGTAACGCTTTTCTTGCGCCAAAACCGATGGCGACATAAGTAGCGAAAATAGCATTGAACCTGTTATGAGTTGTTTCTTCATAAAGTGGAGTATCTCTTAAGCAATTCGTTTAACAATGCAGCCAATTGCCGCATTTTTCTCTCATGTTTAAATATGCAATTATCAAGCCGAGATGGGACGGCTAATTTATGATTTATTGCCCTTTCCTAGTTTTTATCACCGCTATTATCTGCAATAATGTAGCCTTAATCACACTTATTTGGGCTAACATGACTGTAGAAAACGAAGCTCTGACCCTAAAAAAACGCTTTCGCGGCTATTTTCCAGTGGTCATCGACGTGGAAACCGCAGGGTTTAACGCTGAAACCGATGCATTATTAGAAATCTGTGCCATTACATTAAAAATGGATGAGAACGGAGATCTGCACCCTGCATCAACGCTTCATTTTCACATTGAGCCTTTTGAAGGCGCAAATATAGAGCAGGCAGCATTAGACTTTAACGGAATTAAAGACCCATTTAGCCCATTACGTGGTGCTGTGTCGGAACAAGAAGCCCTTAAAGAAATCTACAAGCTAGTGAGAAAAGAACAAAAAGCTTCAGATTGCAGTCGCGCAATCATGGTCGCTCACAATGCTACGTTCGATTTAAACTTCGTTAATGCAGCAAGTGAGCGTTGTAAGCTTAAACGCGTCCCTTTCCATCCATTTGCAACTTTTGACACAGCTGCCCTGAGTGGCCTTGCCTACGGCCAAACCGTTTTGGCTAAAGCTTGCCGCACTGCTGGGATGGAATTTGACAACAAAGAAGCACACTCTGCTTTATATGATACGCAAAAAACCACAGAGTTATTTTGCGGCATAGTAAACAAATGGAAAGCCCTTGGTGGTTGGCCTCTTGTTGACGAAGAATAAAAAATAGAGTCGGTAAACGTTCGTTCGTATTGCCTTCATAAAAAACACAACATCCCGAGAAAAATATGAATCCTGTTGTAATTTCAGTTTGCATCATGCTTGTTTTAGCTTTGATGCGCGTAAACGTTGTCGTTGCTCTTACGTTCAGCGCAATTATCGGTGGCGTAGCCTCTGGTATGAGTTTGAACGACGCAGTAGCGGCTTTCGAAAGTGGATTAGGTGGCGGTGCAACTATCGCACTTAGCTACGCAATGCTTGGTACCTTTGCTGTTGCTATCTCTCGTTCTGGTATCACAGATCTCCTTGCTCAAAGCGTGATTAAGCGTATTCACGGCAAAGAGAACAGTGCAGCATCTAATGGTCTAAAATACGGCATCCTTGCGTCTTTGATCTTAGTGACCATGTCTTCGCAAAACGTGATTCCTGTACATATCGCCTTCATCCCAATCTTAATCCCACCTCTATTAGGCGTATTCGCAAAAATGAACCTAGACCGTCGTCTGGTTGCGTGTGTGCTGACTTTTGGTCTGATTACTCCGTATATGGTTCTCCCTATCGGTTTTGGTGGCATCTTCCTAAACAACATCCTGCTTAAAAACCTTCACGACAACGGTCTTGAAAACGTAGTAGCAAGCCAAGTACCAATGGCGATGTTGTTACCGGCTGCAGGCATGATCTTTGGCCTTCTTACGGCAGTATTCTTTACTTACCGTAAGCCTCGCCAATACAAAGAAACGTCTCATACTGTTGTTTCAACCGAAGTTAAAGAGATCAACAAGAAGCACATCCTAGTGGCTGCTGCTGGTATTGTTGCTGCGCTAACGGTTCAACTATCGACAGGTTCTATGATCATCGGTGCTTTGGCTGGTTTCATGGTATTCACCTTCGGTGGTGTAATCGCTTGGAAAGAGACACACGATGTCTTCACTAAGGGCGTTCACATGATGGCAATGATCGGTTTCATCATGATTGCAGCGGCAGGTTTCGCAGCAGTAATGAAGCAAACTGGCGGCGTTGAATCTTTGGTTGAAGCACTTTCAACAAGCATCGGCGACAACAAGCCTCTAGCAGCACTACTTATGCTAATTGTTGGTCTATTGGTTACTATGGGCATTGGTTCTTCGTTCTCTACGATTCCAATCCTTGCAACTATCTACGTTCCACTAGCAGCAGCATTTGGCTTCTCGCCTATGGCAACAATCGCTCTAGTAGGTACAGCTGCAGCACTTGGTGATGCGGGCTCTCCGGCTTCTGACTCAACATTAGGTCCAACGTCTGGTCTAAATGCTGATGGTCAACACGAGCACGTATGGGAAACCGTAGTTCCAACATTCCTGCACTACAACATCCCACTGATCGTATTCGGTTGGATTGCAGCCATGGTTCTGTAATTAGGTTCTATAGTTAAAGAGCCCTGCGCTAACTTTTATAAAGACCGCCTCGTGCGGTCTTTTTTGTCTCTGAGATTCATTCTACTCTCCCTTCCGCTCACTCTCATTGAACTAGCGACACCAAACAAAAAAAGGCTTACTCTGATGAGTAAGCCTTAGAAATCATTGCGAATACAGATGACTCTCGCTGAATTACGCAGCGGGAGCATTACTCACTAGAATTTCGCGAATAGACTTAAGCGTCGCTTCCGTTGAATGATAATCCAATTCAACTTCACTAAAGATGCCGTTCACTTCAAGCATTAAGGTCGGGTAAGAAAATACACCCATCGCTTCTTTAAAGCCTAGCTGGTCATCTAACTCACTTTCCAATAACTTGCTAGAAAGGTCATTTTCAAACTGTTGAACATTCATACCTAGCTCTTCAGCCAACTGCAAATGTGTGTCTTGGCTATGTGGCAACATCGCACGAAGGTAGTAAGCATGTTGAATCGCTTCAAGCATCGCTTCGTAGTGGTCTTGAAAACCTGCAGCAATCACGGCACGGCACGCAGGGTAAGTACTGCGAACAGGTTGGCACTCTGTCCAAAAATCATGGTTAAACTCAGTACCCAACTTAGCTTCGATCTGCTTCCAAATCGCTTGCAGCTTGCCTTTCATCTCTTCTGACATTGGCTCATCAGAATCCGGCGCCAAACCACCCACTACATAGTTAAACTCAATGCTCGCAGGCAATTGTTGTTTCAATAACTCAAGTGTTGGCTTGTAACCCCAACACCAGCTGCACATTGGATCATGCACATAATGAAGTTTTACGTTCATTGTTCATTCCTTATCGAGTCAATGATTCGATCAATTAAAACAAAAAAGGAGCCTGATTAAGGCCCCTCATTTTAACTATTCAGCGCAAAGGCTAGAACTTATTCAGCGTCATCGCCAGCAACTTTAGCCGCTGCTTCTTTGATGATTGGCTGAAGTTCGCCTTTTTGGAACATCTCAAGAATGATGTCACAACCACCGATTAGCTCACCTTCAACCCAAAGTTGTGGGAAAGTTGGCCACTGTGCGTAAGCAGGAAGCTCTGCACGGATATCAGGGTTTTGTAGGATATCTACGTAAGCAAATTTTTCGCCACATGCCATTAGAGCTTGAGACGCTTGAGAAGAGAAACCACAGCTAGGTAGCTTAGGAGAACCTTTCATGTACAGTAGAATAGTGTTTTCTTCAATTTGCTGTTTGATTTTATCGATAGTTTCCATTGCTTCCTCGTTAATGGATTACGGCGTTTATTGCCTTTATTCTACCCCAAACTAAAAGAATAAAAACCATATAAAAAAAGCGGTTAACAGGCTAAGCTAACAATTCACACAAAAGTAATGAAATAAGCTTTTAATAAAGTAAAAACTTGCTAAACTATATCGCAAGTCAGCAAATTGACCATGGTTGGCAGTATAGCGAGCCATGAATAATAATATCACTGGAAGCAATCGAAAGAATTAACTCTTTCATATCAATGGAGAATTGAGCAATGGCATTTGAACTACCGGCTCTTCCTTACGCGAAAGACGCGCTAGAACCACACATCTCAGCAGAAACGCTAGATTTCCACCACGGTAAGCACCACAACACTTACGTTGTTAAGCTAAACGGTCTTATCCCAGGTACTGAGTTTGAAGGCAAAACACTAGAAGAGATCGTTAAGACTTCTACTGGTGGTGTTTTCAATAACGCTGCTCAAATCTGGAACCACACGTTCTACTGGCACTGTCTTGCTCCTAAAGCAGGCGGCGAACCAACTGGCGCTGTTGCAGAAGCTATCAACGCTGCATTCGGTTCTTTCGAAGAATTCAAAGCGAAATTCACTGATTCAGCAATCAACAACTTCGGTTCTTCTTGGACTTGGTTAGTTAAGAAAGCTGACGGTTCTCTAGACATCGTTAACACTTCTAACGCTGCTACTCCTCTAACAGAAGAAGGTGTTACTCCACTTCTAACTGTTGACCTATGGGAACACGCTTACTACATCGATTTCCGCAATGTTCGCCCTGACTACATGGCTGCATTCTGGAACCTAGTAAACTGGTCTTTCGTAGAAGAGAACCTAGCTAAGTAATTATTACTTACGCTGCGCTATTTATAGCGAGTTATCTATTGAAAGCTCATGCCTCGGCGTGAGCTTTTTTGTATCTGTCGTCTCCAAGATAAAAATCAGCATCAATCAACAGACCGTAGTTTCCACCTATCCCTACCTTTCATATCAGCCCTGCAGAAATTCGTTATTTGCCTGTAATTAAACACTAAAGTTTGCCGACTCCATGCCGTTAAAGGTGTATCGAATGAGAGGCAACATGCAAATACATACTTTAGACAAAGCAGGAATCATCAACGAACTGAAGTTCGGCATCGGGATCAGCCAAGCGGTTGAGCAAGGTCGCCGTGCAGATTTCGCGTTGTTGTTATCTATGTTTTCTAATGATGTTCGTGATTGCACGCCCATCGACACCATTGAAGTTAGCGAGACAAATGAAGATCGTCTACGTAAACACTTCGGCGTAGCAGATCCACAACCTTTGCGCTCGGACCAATCGTCTTATGAAATTTCGGCTCAACAGTCGGCTCAGTTTCATCAAGCAAGCCTTGCCAGTGCAAAGCTAAGCCATTACTTGAAACCTGAAGCGCTTGCTTTCATGCCTGAAGATACGCATGACTTTCCCGAAGAGGTTTATCAAAACCTTTCTGGTCATGATCGACGTAAATTGGCGAATAAACACTTGCCTGATTTGCCTCATGCCACGCTCTACAACGAATTGTCGACCGCTCAGCGTCAATATCAGATTCAAGCTCAGGTGTAGTTACTGGCTCCCCCTTTCTGACTTTCTCTTAAGGCTCCTCTTTTCCCATCTTGTGTGCACCTACGAATTCATTGATACAAGTGATATGAATCACTAGCCTTAGGCATCTATAATTTCCAGTTTGTCGATTACCTCTTGAAGTTACTACAAAATGTGACGTGCCACTAAATTCATAAAAACTTATTAATCGGCATACCTTAGTTTGAACCAATTCACACCCATTGTATAAAATTTGACCCATCCTTATCCGACACGGATGATTTGTTTAGGTACTGGGATGGAAATAAAAAGCTCAATCATATTGGTGACATCTGCCGGCTCGCGACTGGGAGGGACGATTGCGAACCACTTTGTTAACCTTGGAGCCACCGTCATCCTTTGTGATAAAGACTCGGAAGCACTCCAGGCGACGTATCTACAGTGTGCCCGCTTTTCTGACTCGGTTTATCACTACACGCTCAAAGGCAATGACAGCCAAGCGATTCTCAGCGTGTATGATTTTATTCAAACCACCTTCAACACGACACCCGATGTGCTGGTCAATAACTGGATAAGCTCCCCAATGCCAAGTCTGATTGGCGATCAACCTGTCAGTAGCTTTATTAATGATCTCTCGTCGATGGCATCGACCCTGTTTGCATTCGGGCAAATCAGTGCTGAGAGATTGCGAGAAGAAGATAAAGAAGGCGTGATTGTGAATGTGATATCTCATGATGACTTTCATGATGTGTCCGGCTTAGAGAGTGCAAATTCGATGATCACTGGCTTTACCCATAGTTGGGCGAAAGAGCTGACTCCCTTTGGTATTCGAGTCGGTGGTGTTGTTCCCGCCGTTCATAACTCCGATGGTAAGCTCAACCGATGTCACTGGGCGCAGCTGCAAGACGAGTTGACTCGAACCACTGAATACATTGTCTCGAATGACTACTTCAGTGGGCGAGTTGTCGCGGCAGAGGTTTAACTCCCTATTCCAAATTAACATAGCAGACTCGACTCAAATCGAGTAGCAAAGCAATTGCCTTTCAATCCGTTTTACAAACGAACCAAACATAAAAAAAGCCCCAGTCTCTCGACTGGGGCTTTCATCTTTTCCCGATAGATAAGTATCGTGCTAGCGAAAACTTATCTCAAAACTAATGCTTATTTATTATGCGTTAGCTTTTTCTTTTTTAGCTTTTGGCGCTTTCGCTTCAGCTGGCTTTTGGTCTGCTTTCTTAAGGATAACTGTAGTACCTTCGAAAGTTTCACCTTCAACGTATGGCTGGCCGAAGTAAGAAGTTGTTAGCACTTCTTTTAGCTCAGTGATTAGAGGGTAACGTGGGTTAGCACCTGTACACTGGTCATCGAACGCTTCAACAGCTAGCTCGTCTAGTTTAGCGATGAAGTCAGACTCGTTAACACCCGCAGCTTGGATAGATAGTGGGATGTCTAGGTCAACTTTAAGCTCTTCTAACCAAGTCAGTAGACGTTCAATCTTCTGAGCAGTACGGTCACCAGCTTGGCTTAGGCCTAGGTGGTCAGCAACTTCAGCGTAACGACGACGTGCTTGTGGACGGTCGTACTGAGAGAATGCAGTCTGCTTAGTTGGGTTATCGTTCGCGTTGTAACGTACAACGTTTGAGATAAGTAGTGCGTTAGCAAGACCGTGTGGTAGGTGGAACTCAGCACCAATTTTGTGAGCCATTGAGTGACACACACCTAGGAATGCGTTCGCAAATGCTACACCAGCGATAGTTGCTGCGTTGTGTACTTTCTCACGAGCGATTGGGTCAGCCGCACCATTTTTGTAGCTTGATGGTAGGTATTCTTTAAGCATCTTAAGTGCTTGAAGAGCTTGGCCGTCTGAGTACTCGTTCGCTAGAACAGATACGTAAGCTTCAAGAGCGTGAGTTACTGCATCGTAACCACCGAACGCTGTTAGAGACTTAGGCATGTTCATTACTAGGTTCGCATCAACGATAGCCATGTTTGGCGTGATTTCGTAATCAGCTAGTGGGTATTTAGCACCAGTCTTGTCGTCTGTAACAACAGCGAATGGAGTAACCTCTGAACCAGTACCTGAAGTTGTAGTGATACATACAAGCTCAGCTTTTTGACCCATTTTAGGGAACTTGTAGATACGTTTACGGATATCCATAAAGCGCATTGCTAGTTCTTCGAAGTGAGTTTCTGGGTGCTCGTACATAACCCACATGATCTTAGCAGCATCCATTGGAGAACCACCACCTAGAGCAAGGATTACGTCAGGTTGGAAGCTCTTCATTGCTTCAGCGCCTTTCTCAACAACAGATAGCGTTGGATCCGCTTCTACGTCGAAGAAAGTTTGTACTTCGATACCTTGTGCTTTAAGCAGGCTAACTACGTCATCTGCGTAACCGTTGTTGAATAGGAAACGGTCAGTTACTAGGAATGCGCGTTTCTTACCTTCTAGGTCGCTCATTGCGATTGGAAGGCTACCACGACGGAAGTAGATAGACTTAGGTAGTTTGTGCCACAACATGTTTTCAGCTCGCTTCGCTACAGTTTTCTTGTTGATAAGGTGCTTAGGACCTACGTTCTCAGAGATAGAGTTACCACCCCATGAACCACAACCTAGAGTTAGAGAAGGTGCAACGTTGAAGTTGTACAGGTCACCGATACCACCGTGAGTAGTCGGGATGTTGATTAGGATACGAGCAGTCTTCATCTTGTCACCGAAGTAACGAATGCGGTCTGCGTTAGTATCTTGGTTAGTGTAAAGACCAGATGTGTGACCGATACCACCGATTTCAACCATAGTTACCGCTTGAGCAACTGCATCTTCGAAGTCGTCTGCGCGGAATAGACCTAGAGTTGGAGATAGTTTCTCGTGAGCGAATTCGTCATCGTAAGAAACTTTACCAAGACCTTCACCTACAAGTACTTTTGTATCAGCAGGAACTTTAACACCAGCCATTTCAGCGATTGCTGGAGCAGGTTGACCTACGATTTTAGCGTTTAGGTTGCCGTCGATAAGCAGAACTTTACGTACTTTATCAGCGTCAGCTTTAGATAGAACGTGAGCTTTATGAGAAGCGAAACGCTCTTTCACTTCGTCGTATACTTCACCAACTACGATTGCAGCTTGCTCAGAAGCACATACTACGCCGTTATCGAAAGTCTTAGACATAAGGATAGAGGCTACAGCACGTTTGATGTCAGCTGTTTCATCGATAACTACAGGAACGTTACCAGCACCAACACCGATTGCAGGCTTACCAGAAGAGTATGCTGCTTTAACCATGCCTGGACCACCAGTAGCAAGGATAAGTGCGATACCGTCGTGCTTCATAAGCGCGTTAGAAAGCTCTACAGATGGTTGATCGATCCAACCGATGATGTCTTTTGGAGCACCGGCTGCAACAGCTGCGTCTAGAACCAGTTTCGCTGCGTCGTTAGTTGAGTTCTTTGCACGTGGGTGTGGCGAGAAGATGATGCCGTTACGTGTCTTAAGAGAAATTAGAGATTTGAAGATTGCTGTAGAAGTTGGGTTCGTTGTTGGAACGATACCACAGATGATACCTACAGGCTCAGCGATAGTCATTGTGCCTAGGTTGTCATCTTCTTCTAAGATGCCACATGTTTTTTCGTCTTTGTATTTGTTGTAGATAAATTCAGATGCAAAGTGGTTTTTGATAACCTTATCTTCAACAATACCCATTCCAGATTCAGCAACTGCTTGTTGAGCAAGTGGAATACGAGCGTGGTTAGCAGCAAGAGAAGCTGCGCGGAAGATTGCGTCTACTTTCTCTTGAGAGAATGTTGCAAACTCTTCTTGTGCTGCTTTAACGCGAGCTACTAGAGCATCAAGTTCCGCTAAGTTAGTTACAGGCATGGTGGATCTCCTAAAATAATAAATATTAAAAACTTTTTATTAAATTCGCTGCTTGCCGTTAACCTTAAAAACCAGCGTTCTTAGTAAATTGCTTTCAGGGCTGAGTATATTATTTCACTGTGTGAAAAAAATTGACCCAGATCAGTTACCCAAAAAGAATTAACCAGAAAGTAGTAAGGCAATCGCAAAAATGAACTTAAGAGCATGATTTATATAGATTAAACTCACACTTTTCGTTCGCGCAAAAAACAAGCAAACAGACAACTTTTTTCTACATAGCGTAATAAACTGTAAAAAAGTTTCATTTTTAGTCCGTTAAATTACATGTATACAGCTATATTCGTGCTACTGAGAGTATATCCATACCGTTGTACGGGCTAGATTCTGACATAATTTTTATTAATTTCGTGCGTCGGTTAACAGTTACTCAATAATAAATTACAAAATTAAACACCACCAACTAGCTTGCAACAGGCTTAAAACAAAAGTGAGATTCAATTAGTTTTTCTAAAAAGAATCACCCATTTCAAGTTAGTTTTTTTCATTCGCGTAAATTGAGTTTGTCCCTTACATTACGCGCCTAAACTATTCACAGATCAAACCTTCAACCTTAAGTACGCTAACTGGAGATCGCTCTCATGCAAGGCTTAGAACTCGCAATTTTTATGCAATTCTTCCTTGGGCTTGTTGCTGCCGTAAACCCAATCGGCATCATGCCTGTTTTTGTTTCTCTTACTGCTCATATGCCGCCAGAAGAGAGGAACAGGACAGCCTTACAAGCAAACATTGCTGTTGCCGTGATCCTCATTGTCTCTCTTGTTGCGGGGCAAATGCTGCTTGATATGTTTAGTATCTCGCTGGACTCATTCCGTGTTGCAGGTGGTTTACTATTACTGAGCATCGCATTTTCGATGATGAGCGGTAAGCTCGGTGAAGATAAGCAGAACAAACAAGAAAAATCTGAATACATCAGCAAAGAGCAAATCGGTGTTGTTCCACTGGCTATGCCGCTAATGGCAGGCCCAGGTGCTATCAGCTCGACCATTGTTTACGGGTCTCGCTACCCTGCAGCTATTGATACGGTCGGCATCGGCATTAGTATCATCGCATTCGCAACATGCTCTTGGCTTTTGTTCCGTTCAGCGCCGGTTATCGTTCGCTTTTTAGGTCAAACGGGTATCAACGTGATCACTCGTATCATGGGCCTGATTCTTGGCGCATTGGGTATCGAGTTCATCGCCAATGGCCTACGTAATCTGTTCCCAGGTTTAGCATAACGTTTAACGGCATTTCGGTTGCTCTATAAAGGGCAACAATATTGAAATATAGATAAGGCGAGTAAAGCAATTGGGCTTTCACTCGCCTCGTTATTATGAAGCTTGTATAATGACTGTTAATGCATTTAACAGAAGACGAACCTCTCCTTATGTCACGCAAGCCACTTAAGCATCATTTGTACGTCATTATCTTTGGTACTCACACGCCAGCCGGACGTGCATTTGATATATCTCTGATCGTTGCAATCTTGGCTTCGCTGTTGGTTCTAATCTTAGAATCCATACCTAATGTGATGACCGAATGGTCACAACAGCTGCGTTATATCGAATACACCTTCACTGCGCTCTTCACTCTTGAGTATTTGTTAAGGCTCTATTGCTCTCCAAAACCAAAATCTTACGCCACCAGCTTTTATGGTGTTGTTGACCTATTGGCGATTCTTCCGACTTACCTAGCGATCATCTTCCCCGGCGCTTCATTTATGGGAGTGGTGAGACTGCTGCGTGTGATGCGTATATTCCGTATCCTAAAATTGGTTCGCTACCTACAAGATTCCAATATCCTATTACGCTCACTATTAATGGCACGACGAAAGATACTGATTTTCTTCAGCACAGTGGGCATCTTGGTCGTTATCTTTGGCGCTCTGATCTTTGTTATTGAAGGTCCCCACAATGGCTTCACCAGTATTCCTCACAGTATCTACTGGGCAATCGTGACCATCACAACCGTGGGTTACGGTGACATGGTGCCGCAAACCGCGCTTGGTAAAGCCATAGCATCACTGACCATGCTATTGGGTTACTCTATCTTAGCGGTACCGACCGGGATCATTACTGCAGAACTCAGTAATGAGATGAACTCGCACAAAGAATTGGTTAAGTGCCCTAACTGCAACCGAGCGGGCCATGATTCGGACGCCATGTATTGCAAGCACTGTGCTAGCGAATTAGCGGATCCAGACAAGCGTGTCGTCACCGACGAGAAATAAAAGCAGACACGAGATTCGAGTAGCGAGATGCGAAGAGATTTAAGGGCAGTTTCGAGGGCCGAATAACGAGGTAGCAATAAACTAAAAAGGGTTGACGTTTGTCGTCAACCCTTTCGGTTTATCAGCTAATAGAATTTAAGCAATCTTGCCTATTACGCTTTCTCAGCAAGGATAATGCGCAGAGTACGACGTAGTGGTTCTGCAGCACCCCAAAGCAGTTGGTCACCAACCGTGAAGGCGTTTAGGAAATCGTTACCCATCGACATCTTACGCAGACGACCGACTGGTACAGACATTGTGCCTGTTACTTTCGCTGGTGTTAGCTCCTGTGCCGTGATGTCACGGTCATTAGGAATCACTTTAACCCAATCATTGTGCGTTGCGATGATCTCTTCGATCTCGTCCATTGGAACGTCTTGCTTAAGCTTAATCGTTAGTGCTTGAGCGTGACAACGCATTGCACCGATTCGTACACAAGTACCATCAATTGGGATTGGCTGACCATCTAGACCAAGGATCTTGTTTGCTTCAACACCGGCTTTCCACTCTTCTTTGCTCTGACCGTTTTCACGCTTCACATCGATCCAAGGAATCAGTGAGCCTGCAAGCGGAGCACCAAATTGGTCTGTTGGGAATGAAGATGAACGAATCGTATCAGCCACTTTCTTATCGATATCAAGAATTGAACTTGAAGGATTCGCTAACTCAGAACTTACGCTGTCGTTGATCACACCCATTTGTGAGATCAGCTCACGCATGTTCTTAGCACCCGCACCAGAAGCGGCTTGGTAAGTCATGGCACTCATCCACTCAACCATGCCTTTCTCGTACAGACCACCTAGAGCCATAAGCATTAAGCTCACAGTACAGTTACCGCCAACGAAAGTGTTGGTGCCGCTGTGAATGCCTTGTTGGATTTGAGCCAAGTTAACAGGATCAAGAGTGATGATTGAATCAGCGTCCATACGCAGAGTAGAAGCCGCATCAATCCAGTAGCCTTTCCAACCCGCTTGACGCAGCGCTGGGTATACTTTTGACGTGTAGTCGCCACCTTGACAGGTAATCACAGCATCTAGCTGTTTTAGGCTATCAATATTAAAAGCGTCTTGAAGTAGACCCGCATCTTTACCACCTAAAACAGGGGCAGGGATACCAATCTGAGATGTGCTGTAATAAACAGGCTCAATCAGGTCGAAGTCTTTCTCTTCCACCATACGTTGCATCAGTACAGAACCAACCATACCGCGCCAACCAACTAGACCTACTCTCATCGCTCACTCTCCATGTATAAAATTAAAAATTGCTCTCCCCCATCTATAAGTTTTTCAGAAACAGAACTCAAGCGCTTTTTGTCAAAAAGTGTAACTTTTTCGTTTCTTTTAAGTGAACGTATTGAATCGTGCAGTTATCCCTGTATCGACGCTCAATATCCTCATCACCAATAAAGATCTCAATATCGGCAAATTCAAACATTTGCACGGTAGAAATCATTTAAATTCAGTCTGATCGTAAACAGTAATTCCCTCTTTTAAATCAAGGTTACTCAGCATTATATTTTACAAAACGAAAACAACGTGCGACAGAAATCAACATGTAACAATCATGAATTTAACAATATTTTAGATTATGAAACCACAATTGATTGAGTTAACAGTCAAATATCACAACTTAGACGTATTTTTTCGATATAATAAACTAATTACTGTAGTGTCCGTTTCGTACCACACACTATAACGAAGCACTATAAATGCTCGAAATCACAAGAGGCTTTTATGAAGCAGAGTAAAACTCGCCTACCGAACCTATTACAGGTATTCATCGCGTTAGGACTATTTCTATCCCTTGCTTTTTCCTTTACTGCAAAGTTTGACCTTCCAATCCAACTTGCCTTGTATATTGGCTGGTTCATTATCATGGTTCTTGGTGTTCGTCTTGGTCATCAATACAAAGACTTAGAAAAAGCAGCACTCAAAGGAATATCCAATGGCTTAGGCGCAGTTTTAATACTTTTAGCCGTCGGCGCTCTTGTGGGTACTTGGATCTCAGGCGGGATCGTACCTACTATCATTTACTATGGTCTGAAAGCTATCCACCCTTCTATCTTCCTTTTAGCGACCATGATCATCTGTTCTCTAACCGCATTGGCGACCGGTACTTCTTGGGGCGCTGCGGGTACAGCAGGTATCGCGATGATGGGTATCGGCCAAGGTCTAGGTGTTCCAGCACCGATTACTGCAGGTGCCGTGCTGTCAGGTTGTTACTTCGGTGACAAGATGTCTCCGCTTTCTGATTCAGTGATTCTGGCTTCTTCAATGTCTGGTGTTGAAGTGGTTGAACACATCAAGGGCATGCTTCCAGTTGCGTTAATCAGCTACGTGATTACAGGCATCATGTTCACTGCGTTTGGTTTCCACTACGCGGGCAACGTTGACATGAGCCAAGTAGATTCTGTCATCAAAGCAATGGAAGTTCAGTTCTACATCACGCCTTACTCATTCGTTCCGGTACTTATCGTGCTTGGTCTGTTGGCTTTCCGTATGCCTTCATTCCCGGTCATCAGCTTTGGTTCTCTGCTGGGTATTATCTGGGCAGTCATGATCCAAGATATCGACTTCCTAACGGCATTCAACACTGCTTGGGCACCGTTCTCAATCTCATCTGGCGTCGAGTTTATTGATTCGATTCTTAACCGTGGCGGCATGTCTTCAATGCTGGGGTCGGTAGCGGTTATCGTATTTGGTCTAGGTTTCGGTGGCTTACTGGATAAAGTAGGCGTACTAGAGACAATCGCTAAGGTGTTTGAGCGCCGCGTAAACAGCGCAGGCTCACTAGCGACGAGCACAATTGGTACGGCCTTCATGGGTAACGTGTTCGGTTCTGCAATGTACGTATCGTTAATCCTTACGCCAAAAATCTGTGCGAAAAACTACGACCGTTTAGGCTATAAGCGTAAGAACCTATCTCGTAATGCTGAGTTTGGTGGCACGCTAACGTCGGGTATGGTTCCGTGGAGTGATAACGGTATCTACATGGCGAGTATTCTTGGTGTTGCAACGCTGTCTTACGCACCCTTCATGTGGTTAAGCTTCATCTGTATCATCGTGACTATCGTGACATCTTACATGGGTTGGTTCGTTGATAAGTGTGAACCAACAGCACCAGCGTTTGAAGCTGAAGAAGCGACAGAGTTAAGCAAGCAACAAGCTTAAGTTCAGGAGCTAACGCTTTCGAACGTAACTCAAAACGTTAATAGATAAATGCAAAAAGAGCGCCCTAGAGCGCTCTTTTTTGATCTGCTGATTACTTATTTATCTATCTATTTATTGGAGGTTCGTTTACCCAACCAGTAACCGATGCCTAACGGTGCAAAGAACACCACTAAGATAAACAGAATGAAGTAAATAATCACACCTTTGATTAACTCCATCAGTTTATCAATCGCAAGCACGACCACCTCTTGAGAGACGCGATCAAGGTCTTGTGTGAACAGTTCTCTTTCTGAAGTCACAATGCCAGCAATCTCGATGCGCTCTTTGGCAATCATCTCTACTAGAGCTTCTCTCTCACGTGTCACCATTTTTTCTAATGCCACACGTTCATCGCTCAGCATCGCTAATTTTTGGTCTGTCTTATCGCTGAGGTCGTTGAGCAAGGGCTGCATTTCTGTCGACATAATAGAAGCCAGCGTTTGCATGTACTCAGGATTGTTTTCGATGAAGTCCTGCATGCTTGCTGATGTTTGACGAAGGCTTTCCAGCGTCTTAGACAGGTCTTCACCCGTTAAAGAGCTGTTCAAAGCAACCAACTCAGCTTTCCACGACATTAGCTTTGGCGTCTGATCAGCCATTACGCTTAAACGGTCTGATGCATCACTCATTGCTTCTGGCATGGTTCCCAAATTTTGCACGATTTGAGATTCGTCTTTCCCTAAGTAAGTTAACCAATCACGGTAAGCTGGCGTACTTCTGAATGTGAGGTCTTTAAATGGGTGGCTAGCAGCAAACTGCGCAACGAACGCTTTGCTGTTTTTGAAATCACTGGAGCTCAATACACCCTTTGCCAGTTTCTCAGCTTCTTGATCAAGAAAACGAGCAGTCTCTACCGCATCATCCGTGGCGAACAGATCCGCGCCGTCGTCTTGGCTATAAAACTGATTCATTTGGGCAGTGAAAACCCACGAGTCAATTAACGCAGACATTGGAGAAGTTTGGTAAGCCGCTTGTTGTAAGCCCTGCTCTGCATGGATCTTCCAAAGCAACACATAAGATTGATGTAAGGTGTCATCAGCATGGTAAGATTGCGCGATGAGATCGGCCGAGTCTTCTACTCGAGTAAAGAACATCTTGGCGTATTCACGCGTCATGATCCGAGCATTTAACTCTTGTTGAGTGAGAGGCGTCGTTTGACTATCTAACTTAACTTCTAAGAGAGAACAACCACTTAGCACAATGCTAAGCACCAACACCATCCAACTTCGACTCGAAACTCGTAACATATAAACCTCTGACAAAGACTAAGGGCGCGGATTGTATGAGCGCTTCGTCAGAGTATTGTCAAAAATCCTGTAAAAGTTAACGCTGACTGTCTAAATATTCATGAGCAGAATCCACAGAGGCTTTTATTGCCTGCTCTAATTCAGCCAAATCATGTTCACTGATCGCTCTGGACTGCTTCATTGTCATTTCAATACTTGCGGCAATGATGGCTAACCGAGACGCTTTAATACTGCCGGCTACACCTTTTAAGCTATGTACAATGCGAGCAGCGGAAGTTTCATCTTTGGTCAGTAAAGACTTAAACTTCTCGTAGTCACCTGCGTGGTCTTGTACAAACACACCAAGCAAGAGTTCGACAGATTCAGCATCACCGTCGAGCGTTTCTAACATGTCTTCGATATCAATCGCAGGCTTTGAATCTGTGACACTGGCAACGTGTTTCTCTGCTACTGGTGCCTGCTCAGAGGCTTGCTGAATAGAGTCTTGCGGTACAACGGGTTGGCTTGTAACGTTAACACTCTGCGGAAATTGAAGTTCGGAAGACTGGCTCGTTGGCCTGTTCTCGGATACATAAGCGTCGCTATCTGCTTGTTGCACTCCTGAGGAAACAACATCGCTAGAAGAAGCGTCTTCCTTACTTGAATTAATTTCTAGTTCAGAGCGGAATTCTTGGTCTGCTTCTTTCATCGTTTTTGTGGACCTAACGCCCCAAAACACTATCCCGCTCATCGCCACCAAGCTTAAGCCCAGCATTACCAACAATAGGTTGAATTGACGGTCATGGAACTCAGCTTCGAGTTTTATGATCTGCTCATTCACAGAGTTTTTCTTAATCTTATCAACCAAATAGTTAAGTTGAGCATAATCACTCAACAATGCTGACGCATCAGCCAGTAACTGCTGGAGTGCATCTTGCTCTTCGGTTTCTAGAGAATAAGATTTGTCCAAAATGGAATCAAAGGCGCGATAAGTCGCTGATGAACTTTGATTGTCAGAATACATGGCTTCAAATACCACAACGCCGAATTCGTTGAGGAGTGGTTTTAGCTTAGGGGAAAGCTCTTTATCCGCACGCAAGATCTTAATGTTATCAACGATGTCTTGAACTTGGCTTTCTATTGGAATGAACTCATCGAACTTTTCTAGGAACTGATCAGCTACGTACAACAGTTGGTTCACATCAGGACGAAACAAGGCGTGTTGGAAATCAGATTCAATCTGCAGTCGGATCGAATAAACCAACTGAGCGTCGAGTGCGAGATCATTGATACGAGAGACTCGAAGTGGTTCTGAGAAATAAAGCGATTGCCTCAACTCGTTGACTCGAATACCGAGCTCTTCGATTTGAGCAAGAGAATTGGTGTAGGAACGGCTTAGATTAAGAAGAGCCAATGAAGGAAGTAGCCACAGAGCCAAGAGCACAACCAAGAAAGTGGCTGGTTTTTTAAAGCGTTTGGGCTTTGCTACTGATTGTTCCATCTATATTCCTTGTGCGTGTTAACTTGAAGCCATGACCGTAGCTAAAAGATTAAGCACAAAATAAGCGACAACGTCCTGCTGCCGCTTTTATCCGTTAACTTCGGACTACGACTTATTGCGAGTCAGTTGGTCACGTAAGTTCGGTGGAGTGCCTTTAATCGTTAGCGTGTCTGTCTCCGGATCGTAAAAGATACGTTCGCCTAGAAGCAGACTATCAAAACTAACATTCAAACCGCCACCAGCACCAACAAATTTTGTTAGTTTACGCATAGTTGCGCGATCGGCTGGGAAGCTGTCTTCTAACTCGTAGCCTTGCTCACTAGTATAGTCAAAGAAGCTTGTGCCATCTGTGCTTGCTGGCAACTCGCCGGAAAGTTCACGAACTTGCACTTCATCGCCCGCTTTAAGCTGCTCGTTACAGTAATCCGCAACCTGCTTTTTGTAGCTGATCGCTTCTTCTTTCTCTAATTTAGAGTCAGAAACGAAGTCTTCTACCGCTTGCATCAGTACTTGGTTTTGCTGTTTCGCATCCAAACCGACTTCAGCTTGTAAGAAATCTAAGAAGAAATCCGCGACTTTACGGCCAACACGTCCTTTAATATAAGTTAAGTAACGGTTTGACTCTTTATCAGTCTCATAAGTTGAAAGGTCTAGACGAGCCGCGATATCCATTTTTGAGATATCAAGGTAGTCAGTCGCACTAATATCAAGCCCTTCAGTAACCTTTAGGCTTTGGTTTGAAGGCAATAAACCAATGAAAAGGTAATCTGTTGCAAGTGACTGATATTCAGCCATTACCAAGATACCTTCGTCAGCGAATGGGTACTTTGATAGTTCGTCTTTTAGACGTTGCGCACTTTTCTGAGAAAAATCGTAAAAGTTTGTCTCACCAGCACGAAGTTGATGCAACCACTGCTGGAATTCGCTGTCAGATTTGAAAGAACCAAACCCTTTGCCTGCTTTTGAATTAAAAACACGGTGAAGTTCAGCAACTAGGCTTTCAGATGAAGCATCGTTTTCTAGAGATTCAGCACGATAGTTAACAATCAGCTCATCCTGATCGTTCTTGCTCAGCTGGTGTAAAATTACGTTGGAAAGGTGAAGGCTCATAGTGAAAATATTACCGTTCAGGTTTCAGTTGTCGTGCATAGTAGGTTATCATAAGCCGCTTTTACTATCATTATTAGAGTCCTTATGCCGATTATATCTAAATACACAGATGATCAAGTTGAAAAAATCCTAGCTGAAGTAGGTGCTGTACTAACTAAGCACAAAGCTTCGCCAGAACTTTCACTGATGATCGCTGGAAATATCGCAACCAATGTCTTAAATCAGAATGTTGCTGCTTCACAACGCAAAGGAATTGCTGAAAAATTTGCCGAGGCTTTAATTTCTTCTCTTGAAGATAAAAAGTCTCACTAAATTTGATTGACGGATAAAAGAATTATAAATGGTAGACAGCGCAAACTCATATAGCGATCGTGTATCTCGACTGGTTGGTTGGGGTCACTGGTTTGCATTTTTCAACATCATTGCTGCGATGTTGATTGGTACTCGTTATATTACTCAATCTGCTTGGCCAGAAACCTTGCTAGGTCAATTCTATTTGGCTGCATCGTGGGTTGGTCATTTTGGCTTTTTAGTGTTCGCGCTCTATCTATTAGTGCTGTTCCCGCTCACTTTTGTTCTTCCGTCGAGGAAGTTATTACGTTTGGTTGCCGTTATCTTCGCGACCATAGGTTTAACTGTCCTGTTGATTGATACCCAAACGTATCAAAATATAAACCTCCACCTGACGCCTGTCGTGTGGGAGGTTTTATTCAGTGGAGAGGAATCTGCATTCACGTCTGATTTGCAGCACTTCTTCATTGTTATGCCATTTATCTTCTTACTACAGCTTGGTCTGTCTGAGTGGGTTTGGCGTAAGCAGCGTAAACTGTCTCATAAACACATTGGCCGTCCGATTACTGCCGTCTTCTTCCTGTGTTTCATCAGCAGCCACTTGACCTACATGTGGGCTGATGCGTACTTCTATAACCCAATTACTAGCCAGAAAGCGAACTTCCCACTGTCTTACCCAATGACAGCGAAAAGCTTTATGGAAAAACATGGTCTATTAGACCGTGAAGAGTACCTTGAGCGTTTAGAAGCGAATAAAGAGACCGTAAACCTAGTTAGCTACCCGCTAGAAAAAATTCAATACAACCGCCGCAGTGACGATCTTAACATCCTGATGGTGAGTGTGAACAACCTTCGCTCTGACGCACTTAATACGACAGCGATGCCAAACAGCTATGCCTACGCACAACAGTCGATCAACTTCACCAACCACTACAGTTCAAGCAACGATATGTTTGGTATTTTTGGCTTGTTCTACGGCCTACCGAGCAGCTACGCAAGCAGCATTGAAGCTCAAGGGTCAAGCGCAGTATTGCTCGATGTTTTAGAGAATCACGATTACAAGTTCGCTGCTTTCAGTGGCGACAACTTTAATGATGCACTGTACTCGGATATCATCTTCCGAGGCCGTGATGTGATGCCAGAGCAAGCAACTTATGATGACCAGAGTGCCATAAAAGCTTGGTCTGACTGGATTCAATCACCGCAAGCTAAGCGTCCTTGGTTTAACTTTATTGAACTGACTACCCTGGATAACTTCGCCAGCTACGATTCAAGTTCAGAGTCGGACTCTACGCTAACGACAGCAGAGCGTTTTGCAACAGACTATCAAAAGTCAGCGACAGCGGCCGATGCTCAGCTAGCAACTATCTACGCTGAACTGGAACGCTTAGAGCTTGCCGACAACACGGTGGTTATCATTACCTCTAACCACGGTACTGAGTTTAACGAAACCAAAACCAACAGCTGGGGTGCAAACTCCAACTACAGTCGTTATCAGTTACAGGTGCCACTGTTTATTAGCTGGCCTGGTAAGTCTGCTTCTGAATACACCCACCGTTCTAGTCATCTAGACGTATCAGTAACACTGATGCAAGAGCTATTGGGTGTATCTTCGAACCCAACGGATTTCAGTAGTGGTCGCAGCCTGTTTAATGAACGTAACAGAAAGTGGATCCTCGCAGGCGACTCTCGTGAACTTGCGCTTGTTACTGATCAGCAAACAACGGTGTTAGATAAATTCGGTAACTACAAATTGTACGACCAGAATTACAAGCGCCTGAAAAACGTAAGCCCTCGCTTACCTGTGTTGATGCAAGGCCTGACTGAGCTACAGCGTTTCTACACAAAAAATGACTAAATAATCAGCAAACAGCAAAGGGAAGCCAATGGCTTCCCTTTTTTATTGCCATGAATGATTAGAAAACAAGCAACAAAACAAAATTATGAAAATTAAGGGTTTACAAGATCCTCCACCCCTTATATTATTCA
>NZ_AJZD02000212.1:26809-26878 GCF_000272105.2 Vibrio splendidus 12E03 | reverse complement strand
TGAGAGTAGGACATCGCCAGGCTTTAAATTCGTTATTTGCGTAGCAAATAACAACCTCAACAGTGTACT
>NZ_AJZD02000212.1:0-26799 GCF_000272105.2 Vibrio splendidus 12E03 | reverse complement strand
GTGAGAGTAGGACATCGCCAGGCTTTAAATATCGTTACCTGTGTATACATGTAACAACATCTACAGTGTACAAATCTGTTGATGACAATTTGTTGGAGGGATGGCTGAGTGGTCGAAAGCACCGGTCTTGAAAACCGGCAACCGTTAATAGCGGTTCTAGGGTTCAAATCCCTATCCCTCCACCACATTAAAGAAAGCCGCTGAGAAATCAGCGGCTTTTTTGTATCTGGCGTTTGCATAAAGAGCTTACGTAGTTTCTACTACGCCACCTTTCGACTCACTTCAAAGCGTCCAATCAATTGGTCTAAGCGGCTCAATGAATTACCCATCAAAGAAACTCGACGTGCGAGTTGCTTAGTAGACAGTTGTAAGTCAGATATTGAACGTTGGGCTTTATCTGCCGTTTGTCCGTTTTTCTGACTGTTCTCATCTAGATTGAACATCGTGGTAAAGAGATCACTCACCGCGGCTTGAATTTGTTCACTGCGAGCATTTGAGTCGACTGTTAAGTTTCCTTTACTCACATTCTCAACGCCTCGCTCCATGGACTCAACAGCACTGCGAGACTTACTATGCAGCTCTTTCATTAGGTCACTAATATGATTAGCGGCTTGTGAAGTACGATCAGCCAGAGTTCTTACTTCAGAAGCGACGACAGAGAACCCTCTCCCGTGTTCACCTGCTCTTGCCGACTCGATGGCCGCATTCAAGGCCAAAAGGTTAGTCTGCGCGGTAATGTCAGTAATGATATCTATAATGTCAGACACCTTGGTCATTTCATTATTCACCTCATTCACGCTATGCGCCGAGCTTTCTACGATATTGCGAACAATCTCCATGCCTTTGACAGACTGGTTGTATTCCTTTTCCGCGCTCAGGACGGCTTGTTTCATCACCGTATCCATTTGCGTTGCTGAAACACTCGCATGAGTAATTTCGCTCTGTTGATACTGACTCAACTGAAGCATATTGCTTAACGCTTGTGATGCATCATCACTGGTTTGCTTCATCACGACACTGCGACGAAACATCGATTCCGAAACCTCTCTAACTTCGTGACTCGCATGGATCAACTCACTCACCGTGTTATCTAAATTGTCGATAAAACTATTAGTCCAACGCCCTAGGTTGCCAAGTTCATTATGACTGAATGTTGTGGGATCAAGCCTCCGACTTAAGTTGCTATCACCTTCGGCTAAGGTCTGCATTACCCCGGTCATTTCGTGAATCTTCTTCGCTAGTGGTTTAGCGCTAACTAAACGGAATAAGCCCAATGAGAGCAACGCGCAAGCGAACATAATGCCACTCTGCATAAAAGGTGTGAGTGTATAAAGGTTGGCAAACAGTAATGGAATAAGTAGAGGCAGTAGCATGCAGCTGATGAAGTGTTTAGATAAGGTATAACTTAGGCTTCGGTCTCTGTAGACCTCTTCTAAATCGGACTCACACATCATGCCAAAGGTATCTGGTGAACCATCCAATTGAAAGGTGATACCTTTACCAATAACCGGTATGTGGCGATAGTCGGAATACCCCGGATAACCTATAAACAGGTTACTGCCATTTTTAATGGTTTCTCTTACGCCAGGGTGAAGCTGATTAGTGGCTGGGTCTGTAAAGCGAATCTCAAATTCGGTGTGGTGCTGAATCTTAACCGTTCCCCAATCAGTATGAATCCCTTGCTTTAAGTTCTCTCCGTGTGAAAAGGTATTATCTTCAAAGCGAGAACGAGAGAGCGCAACCCCCGGCTGAGTATGAGGATCATGAATGGAGTCAACCATAAAGATATAGTTATCACCCGACTCGCTATAAATATGCCCCGCTTCTCTCTGAATAATGTCACCAATAACATCATTAGGAACACGACCACATAGGAATTGCTGGGCACCTTCATCCCGAGAAAAGGGGACATAAAACATCAGCGTCACTTGGTCATGAAACGATGAACTCGACGCCCCTACGTTCAACGTGCGTTGATCCATATACGGCCCATGAAGATAACGCTTTGAAGCCCCTTCAACTAAAGCCTTCTTGTCTCCAAGAGTAACCCCAATATGTTCATGATAACTCGATGCTTGTGCGACCCCCTTGGCATCGACGATCGCCAACTCAGAAAAATCCGTACTGCGTTTAAGAAGGCTAGCTAACGTCCCCTGAGCTTGTTCTTCCGTTCGACTTGCTAAATAAACCGCAGAGTCTTCTAAAAAATCCCATTGATTCTTGACCCAGTTATGCAGAAGTTGAACTCGCGTGTGAGCAATACTTTCAAAAGCTTGTTCAAGCTCCTCCGTCCTACTTCGATTGAGGAAACAAGCTCTGCGCATAGCCAGTTTTCCTGTTGCGCCAAACCAATTAAGCCAACTACGTTCCTTGTCCGTCAGGTTCATTTTTATCCCTTGTGTTTTTATAGACACATGGGTAAAGCAATTTACAGACCACAATTAATCACACAAATACGTAACTAATTAATAAAAAAGTACTTTATATGAATCATAATGGTGCAAGCGTGTCTTTTATGGTGCAAGAGACCTTATTTCACACCATCATTTCAATGAGCTATCAGTCGCCAATTTGAGAGGTTAACCGTAAACATGATAAGCCGCTTTTAACAGCTGCATGTGAATCGGCACCAAATCTTGATGTTGAGTTCGATATCCGCCACCGACTACGCAGGCCATCGGAATAGACTCTGATTTTGCTAATTCAATCATGAAACAGTCGCGTTCAAATATCCCTTGTGTCGAGACATTCAAATAACCCAGTTCATCGTCTTGATGGATATCGATCCCCGCATCATAAATAATCAGATCAGGTTGATGGTGAGCAATCGCTAACTTAGTGACTTGTTCAAAACAACGTAAGAACTCTTCATCTTCTGTTTCACGAGTTAATGGCACATCTAAATCGGATAGTGGCTTTCGTGCAGGAAAGTTTTTGTCGCAGTGGAATGATAGAGTAATGATGTCGTCATTCTCTTGGCAAAGTGTTGCTGTGCCATCACCATGATGAACGTCGCTATCGACGATCAGCACTTTATCGATATGTTCAAAGGTCAGCGCATGTTTTGCCGCTAAAACCAGATCGTTCAACAAACAAAAGCCACTGCCAAAATCATGATGCGCATGATGATAACCACCACTCAAATGAATCGCTAAACCACTCTCTATTGCCATTTCAGCGGCCAAGCAGGTTCCACCACTTGAGTAGAGTGTTCTCTCAATAAGTTGCTCGCTCCACGGGAAACCGATGCGTCTCATTTTAGCCGCAGGCAAATTACCAGACACGAGCAAATCGACATATTCGCTATCGTGAACCTGTTTTACCTGTTCAACCGAAACCGGCGTTGGTTGGCACACTTCAAACTTGCTTTTCCATCGAGATTCACGATCCATCAGCGCCTCAACAGCACTATGCAACAACTGATATTTGTTGATTGGGTAGCGATGACCTTCTGGTAAAGGTAACTGTGAATAGATTGGGTGGTAAATTAAAGGAATCATAATCAGGTTAATTGCGTATCTTTCTCAAAATCATAACAGCCTCAGACTTGGCGACAACCTGAATTAATGATTTTGGTAGGAATGCTAATGGCCAGTTGGTGGAGCGTTGATTTTCTCGTGTTAAGCCATCAAACTTAACTAATTGAACTGAAAAGGAATCACCATGAGCGTTATTTTTATTACTGGGGCGAACCGCGGCATTGGCTTAAGCCTGACTCAACAATACCTGGAAGGTAACCACAAGGTGTACGCGACTTATCGTGATGACAATTCAGCAAAAGAACTGCTCTCACTCGCAGGCCACAACACTAACCTGACCTGTATTCAATTAGAGATAACCGATTACCAAGCAGTAAGCCAACTCCCTTCGCAAATAGAGTCGATTGATATCTTGATCAACAACGCTGGCTACTATGGACCAAAAGGCTATGGGCTGGGTAATACCGATGTTGAAGAGTGGCGTCGTGTATTCGAAGTCAACACCATCGCTCCACTAAAGCTTGTCGAAACGCTATTGCCGCTACTAGAAGACAGCCATATCAAAAAGGTCGCTTGTCTATCCTCTAGAGTCGGCAGCATGACCGAAAACACCTCAGGCGGCGGTTATATCTATCGCTCCTCTAAAGCCGCTCTAAACTCCGTGGTGAAGAGCCTAAGCAACGACTTAACCGAGAATGGCTTTACGGTGTTAGCACTGCATCCAGGTTGGGTACAGACCGAAATGGGCGGCCCTAATGCTCTGATCGACACCGACAATTCTGCTTCTGGCCTGATTGAAGTCATCGAGTCCGCGAATACTGAAGTAAGTGGTCACTTCTTCAATTTCGATGGCAGCGAAATAGACTGGTAACCCGCAGATGAATGTAGGCCCTCTCTCAAACCTAGTAAAGCACTCAACGCTGTTTTGTCTGACAGTGATGCTAGCTGGCTGTTTCAGTGATGGCTCCAGCGACTTGTTCGACGACTATCAAACCAAGATAGCCAGAGTACAAGATGCTGACAAGATAAAAGAGGAATGGGAATTTGAAAACCTACCGAGAAAGCGAGAACTGCTTCTTGACGTGCCCTCACTCTCTATCGGCCTCATCGACAGCTACCAGCTTCGTCAGTGTGGACTGTTCAATCTAATTGCAGAAAGAAATTCGGTTCTGGGCAAGGTCGCGGATGAGTTTCGTAATTACGATTATCAAGTCGCGCTACTTCAAGGCGTAGGCAAGTGTTTATCCAGTACTGAATTAGACCCAGAGATCGTAGAATTGCTAAGAGAAATTGAGCAACAGAAACTCGCACAGTTTCCGCTGCACCAATGGAATCTCATCTATGCCAGTGATGCGATGCAGTCACAAATGCGGGGTAGTCAGTGGTTGCGTGCTGATATCGGCGATCAGGTACGACAAACCAGTGATGCCTTACAACATATCAACCAAGCGTTAAACATTCCGCTCGTTTCCGGCAAAACCATTGAGGTTCAAGAAGTACTAGAGAAGAGTTCGACCCTTGGGGATTTGTACTATTCGCTCGCCCGTGCGTCGGTTGAGCTTGATACCATCACCAAACAGCTAACAACTTTTGATGACAATATCATCTGTGGTAAACAACGAGATACGACCAAGTTTCGTTATCTCAACAATGTATTCGAGCAGCAATATATAGGTAAGGTTCAGCCTTATATGGCGCAGCTGGATGGCTACTATCAACAGTTAGCCCCGCAACTAGAGATGTTTGACGCGCAACCTGATCTGCACAGTTATTACTTTCCCATCCAAGATGCACATCAAGTTTTTCGAGCATCAACTCGTCGCCATGTCGACTATTGGCAGCAACTGTTTAAACGTTGTGGCCGTAAAGTCGGTCGTTAATCCTAACCTCAATAAGTCTTAGCTTTTAGTGCCCTTTTTAGCGGAAGTACCTTTCTTAGCATACGAACCGTTCTTGGCATAAGATTTCTTCGCACCACCGCCTTTGCGACGTTTAAAAGCCGGTCTTTCGACTTTAGGAAGATGACGCAGAGATTCAGGAACTTCGCCTGTTTTTACCTTGCCCATCAAACCATCAATCTTGCTTTCTAGCGCTTTCATGAAAGGTTGATACGCTTGATTTCGTTCTGTCATGCCTTGCAACTGGTGCTCCCAATGTGCCGTCATGTCTGGGAAGGTCGAATCCTCAGGTAAGGCATGAATCAAACCTCTGCCCGCAGGGCTACTATGAATGCTCTTACCTTGGCGCGTTAGCAGTTGCCTTTTGAATAGAGTATCTAAAATGCCCGCACGGGTTGCTTCTGTGCCAAGGCCGTCGGTCTCTTTCAAAATGGCTTTAAGGTCTTTGTTCGCGACAAAGCGCGCGATACCTGTCATCGCTTGTAGCAAGGTCGCTTCCGTGAAGTGTTTTGGCGGCTCGGTTTTCTTATCGCCAATCACACCTTCACGACACGTCAACACAGAACCTTTATCTAGCGGTGGAACCGCATCAGTTCCATCCCCCTTCTCTTCGGTATCTGTTTTACCCATCAACGCCTTCCAACCAGGGTTAATAAGCTGACGCCCTTTCGCAATGAACACGCCACCAGCAATATCAAAGACCAGCTTAGCATCAGCAAAAACCGCAGGTGGGTAAAACTGCATTAGATACTGGCGAGCGATTTGCTGATAGATCTTCATCTCATTAGCAGATAAGCCATTCACCGATGATTTCTTCGGTGTCGGGATTATTGCGTGGTGAGCGTCGACCTTGCTGTCGTTCCATGCTTTTGATTTAAGAGAAAGATCTGCGCCTTGAGCACCACTTTGAAGCTCTTTCGCATTGTTAGCGATTGCGTCTACTACCGACTCTCTTTGTGAGTAGTGATCTTTAGGTAAATAACGACTATCAGAACGAGGGTAAGTGATGAGTTTGTGTTTCTCGTACAAAGACTGACACGTGTCGAGAACCTGCTGAGCACTCATACCGAAACGCTTAGACGCATCAATCTGCAGTGCTGACAGCGAGTAAGGCAGTGGCGCAGCTTGTTTACTTTGCTTTTGCTCTGATTCCGTTACCGTCGCGGGTTGATTCGCAATTCGGTTAGCCACGTTTTCAACCAGCTTTCGATTGAGCACGCGCCCTTCTTCATCTTGCCATGGTTTACATGCTTCGCTTGGCTTCCAACGCGCGCGAATATCAAAGCTTTGCCCGTTATTTTGATATGGGATCAAAGCGTGCAGAGTGAAGTAATCTTTAGGAATAAAATTCTCAATTTCTTCATCACGTCTTACAACCAAACCCAGTACTGGAGTCTGCACACGCCCTACCGACAATACACCTTGGTAACCGGCTTTTTGACCAAGCAAGGTATAAGCGCGAGTCATGTTCATGCCATACAGCCAATCGGCTCTAGAGCGTGCTAATGCAGAAATAGACAGTGGAATAAAGTCACGGTTGCTACGCATTTGAGAAAGTGCACGTTTTACGGCAGGTAAGTTCAAGTCGCTGATCAGTAGCCTGTCCATCGACTCTTTCTTGGCCTTAGAGACCTTGCAATAATCGATCACTTCATCAACCAGCAACTGTCCTTCTCTATCCGGGTCACCCGCATGGACAATTTGGGTCGCGTCCTTCAATAGCTTTCGGATCACCGTGAGCTGTTTGCTTGAAGTCTTACGCGGTCTTAGCTGCCATTGCTCCGGCACGATAGGAAGATCGGCTAAGTTCCACTTCTTATAACGATCATCATAAGCATCCGGCTCAACCTGCTCCAATAAGTGTCCAATACACCAAGTCACCACATCCCCATTGCCACATTTGATAAACCCTTGGTCTTTCTTTTGTGGATTAGGCAGTGCAGCGGCGATCGCGCGGCCGAGGCTTGGTTTTTCAGCAATGATAAGACGAGACATGTTTTTCCAGATGCTACAAACAATTAGGGCCACATTATCTAATGTGGCCCTAATAAATCAAGAAAAACTGGTTGTTTATACAGTTAACATTCCACTATTCAAGCTTCAGCTTTCTTTATAAGAACTCAACGAACTTAGAGAAGTCGCGCTCTGGTACCTTCATTGGCGTACAGCCCGGAGTGCCTAGGTATAGGAAACCAACAATTTCGTCGTCGCCTTCTAGGCCAAATGCTTGATGTACTTCTGGGTGGAACATCCATTTACCTGAGCGCCAAAAGCCTTGGAAACCTTGTGCGACTGCGGCCATTTGCATCGCCTGTGCAGCACAACCCGCAGATAGATGTTGCTCGATAGCAGGCACTTTCTCGTGCTCGGTTACTTTTGCAATCACGGTGATCACCATTGGAGCTCGGAACGGCGCTTTCTTTACTTTCTCGATAACCGCTTCTTCGCTTTCATCCGCTTCAGCGGCACGCACCAAGATGTCAGAAAGCTTTTGTAGACCAGAACCTTGCGCGATAACAAAGCGCCAAGGTGTTAGTGCACCGTGGTCTGGAGCGCGCAGCCCTGCTTTAATGATGTTTTCTAACGCCACACCTTCAGGTGCTGGATCAGAGAGTTTTGCGATTGAGCGTCTGTTGAGCAATAGATCCAAAGCATCCATTTGAAGTCCTTACTAATTTTTATTGTTTGTATAGTTGAACTTTAGCACAGAATACAAACGATAATAAATCTCAACGGCTGTCAATTTGGGCTAGATTAGAAACAATAAAGGCTCCTAAATCTATGACTTAGGAGCCTTGTTCAAAATCTAGCTCAGCAAATTAAGTAACAATATCTACCGGTAAAATTACAGTTTGATGGCTGATTCTATAACTTAATAGCCAGTTCAACACCTTGACGGATAGCACGTACTGCATCCAGCTCACCGGCATAATCGGCACCGCCTATCACGTGTAGTTTGCCACCAAACTCTTGCCACATATCTTCAAATGGACGAACTGACACCTGACCTGCACACACGATAACGGAATCGGCATCGAGGACCTGTTCTTTCTTGCCAATACTGATATGCAGACCTTGGTCATCAATTTTATTGTAGCTTACGCCGCCTAAAAGGTTTACACCTCGTTTTTCTAGCGTGCGCTTATGAATCCAACCAGTAGTCTTGCCCGGACCTTTACCAACACGACCCGCTTTACGTTGCATCACCCAAACCGTTTTATCGCTAAACGAATCAGGGTAAGGGTAAAGCCCGCCAGGGTGTTCCATGTTCTTATCGATGCCCCACTCATGCAGCCAATCGTCTAGGCTGTGTGAAGTCGGCTCTGTCAGCATGGTTGCCACATCGACACCGATACCACCAGCACCAACAATCGCGACCTTTTCGCCGACTGGTGTCTTTTCGCGAATCAAGGTTTGGTAATCGACCACGTTTTCTTGGTCAATGCCCTCAATATCGAGCTTTCTTGGCTCTACGCCAGCAGCCATCACCACTTCATCGTACTTCAACAACATCTCAAACGTTGCTTCGGTATCCAGTTTCAGATTCACGCCGGATGCATCGATTTGGTTAGCAAAATAACGAATCGTTTCTCTGAACTCTTCTTTGCCCGGTATCTGCATTGCTAATCTAAACTGGCCGCCGATACGGTCATTTTTCTCAATCAAGTCAACCTTGTGTCCACGCTGCGCTAAAGTCGTTGCACAGGCTAAACCGGCTGGGCCTGCGCCGATAACCGCAATGGTCTTAGTAGCTTGCGCTGGCTGAACAACAATTTCAGTCTCGTAACAAGCTCGTGGGTTAACCAAACAGCTCGCTCGCTTACCCTTAAACACGTTATCAAGACAAGCTTGGTTACAGCCGATACAGGTATTGATGAACTGCGCTTGGTCTTGAGCGGCTTTATTAACAAAGTCCGGATCTGCCAAGAATGGACGCGCCATTGAAACCATGTCGGCCTGTCCTGAAATGAGGATACGTTCGGCCTCTTCTGGCGTGTTGATTCGGTTACATGTCACCACTGGGATCGACACGTATGGTTTCACTTTCTCGGTTACCCAAGAGAATGCGCCTCGTGGTACTTGCGTCGCGATAGTCGGAACACGAGCTTCATGCCAACCAATACCAGTATTGATGATAGTCACGCCCGCTTCTTCTAGCTTTTGAGCCAAAAGAACAACATCTTCAAAGGTGCTACCTTGCTCAACCAAATCCAGCATCGACAGTCGGAAAATAATAATGAAATCTTTACCCACCGCTTCGCGAATCGATTTGACGATCTCTAGCGGGAAACGCATACGCTTCTCGTAAGAACCGCCCCACTCGTCGTAACGCATGTTGGTACGCTTACAGATGAATTGGTTAATCAAGTAACCTTCAGAGCCCATAATTTCAATGCCGTCGTAACCCGCGACTTGAGCGAGTTCAGCACTGTTGGCAAAGGCACCAATGGTCTTTTTGATTTGGCGAGGGCTCATCTCACTTGGAGCGAACTTAGCGATAGGCGCTTTAATGCCAGAAGCACTTTGCGCGAATGGGTGCATCGCATAACGACCGGCATGCAATAGTTGAAGCGCAATTTTACCGCCGTGCTTGTGTACGGCTTCGGTAACAACTTGGTGCGCTTTAGCGTGCTTTACTTTACTGAATTCAGCACTGAATGGGGTTAATCTGCCACGTAAATTAGGAGAGAAACCACCGGTAACAATAAGACCAACGCCTCCTTTTGCTCGCTCTTCATAAAACGCGGCGAGTTTGTGTAGGCCTTCTTTATTTTCTTCTAAACCTGTGTGCATTGATCCCATCAATACACGGTTACGTAACTGAGTATATCCAAGATCGAGTGGTTCAAGTAAATGTGGGTACATGGCAGACATCACTTCTATTATTTTATCCTTGTGGTCTGACCACAGTATAGTTCAATCACCAAAAGTTCAAACAGCCGTTTACATTTTTGTAACACTGATCATAATGCGGAGCGTATTAATCGTTCAGAAGCCCTTAATTTGACTACACTTAATGAGAATATATATCGATTAACAATTCTTGGTGTAGTTTGAGCTTGGGAATTATCGTAGGATACTAAGCAGTTCATATTATTGAGATTAATGGTACTACGGCTTGTTAAAGCGACGTGATCTCACTGCGGAGACAGAATGAAAAAAATATTCAAATTTATAGGCATGATCTTTAAAGGGATTTGGAAGCTCATTACGTTTGTACGTCTTGCGTTGGTTAACCTAGTCTTTTTACTCAGTATCGCCATCATCTACTTTGTGTACTTCCATTCAGATACGGCTCAACCGACGGTTCCACAGGATTCGGCTTTAGTGCTTAACCTGTCTGGCCCTATTGTGGAACAAAGTCGCTATATCAACCCGATGGATTCGGTCACAGGTTCACTGCTTGGCAAAGACCTTCCAAAAGAGAACATCCTGTTTGATATCGTTGAAACGATTCGCTACGCAAAAGACGATGACAAGGTTACTGGTATCGTTTTAGCACTCAAAGAGTTGCCAGAAACTAACCTGACCAAGCTACGCTACATTGCTAAAGCGTTGAATGAGTTCAAAGCAACAGGCAAACCGATTTATGCAGTGGGTGACTTTTACAACCAAAGCCAATACTACCTAGCCAGCTACGCAACTAAGGTCTTCCTATCACCAGATGGTGGGGTTCTTCTTAAAGGTTATAGCGCTTACTCGCTTTACTACAAAACGTTGTTAGAGAAGCTAGACGTAAACACGCACGTGTTCCGTGTGGGTACTTACAAGTCAGCTATCGAACCTTTCATTCGCGATGACATGTCAGATGCAGCGAAAGAGTCTGCTTCTCGTTGGTTAAGCCAACTATGGGGCGCGTACGTTGATGACGTCAGTAACAACCGTCAGTTCGACGCTAAAACACTGAACCCAAGCATGGACACCTTCTTGAAAGAACTAGAGTCTGTGGACGGTGACATTGCAAAACTGGCTGAGAAACTTGGTTTAGTGGATGAGTTAGCGACACGCCAACAAGTTCGACTAGAGCTTGCAGATGTTTTCGGCAGCGACGGTCAAGACAGCTACAACGCGTTTGGTTACTACGAATACCGTGCAACCATGCTTCCCGACATGACCAGTGAATCACACGACGTTGCCGTGATTGTTGCCAGCGGCGCAATTATGGATGGCAAGCAGCCACGTGGCACAGTTGGTGGAGATACCACTGCAGCCCTACTTCGCCAAGCACGTAACGACGATAAAGTGAAAGCCGTTGTGCTTCGTGTAGATAGCCCAGGTGGCAGTGCCTTTGCTTCAGAAGTTATTCGTAATGAAATAGAAGCGATCAAGCAAGCGGGTAAGCCAGTTGTTGTGTCGATGTCGAGTCTTGCTGCTTCAGGTGGTTACTGGATCTCGATGGGCGCAGATAAGATCCTAGCTCAGCCAACCACACTAACGGGTTCGATTGGTATCTTCAGTGTTATCACTACCTTCGAAAAAGGGCTGAATGATATTGGCGTTTACACCGATGGCGTGGGCACTTCACCTTTCTCTGGCCTTGGTATCACTACTGGCTTAACTGATGGCGCTAAAGACGCTTTCCAAATGGGTATTGAAAATGGTTACCGCCGATTCATCAGCCTAGTTGGAGAAAATCGCGGCCTAGAAGTCGATGCGGTCGACAAGATTGCTCAAGGCCGAGTTTGGACAGGTCAAGATGCGATTCAGAAAGGCTTAGTCGATGAAATTGGTGATTTCGATGATGCGGTTGCAGCTGCGGCTTCACTTGCAGAGCTTGAAAGTTACAACATCTACTGGGTAGAAGAGCCACTTTCGGCCACTGAACAATTTATTCAAGAATTTATGAACCAAGTTCAGATATCGATAGGTCTTGATATTCAGTCGATGATACCAAGCAGTTTACAGCCTGTTACTCAGCAGTTAGCTCAAGATAGCCAGCTGTTAGGCAACTTTAACGACCCACAAGGCCGATACGCTTTCTGCTTAAATTGCCAAGTTCAATAAGTTGAGCCAATAACTCAATAACTAAGGGGTGCCTCTGTGTGAGGTGCCTCTTTTTATTGCATGATAATTCGCTATAATCGCCCCCCTGTTCCCTACATCACACTAAGTATTAATCGCCATGGAAAGAAAACACATCTATATCGCGTACACCGGCGGCACAATTGGCATGCAGAAGTCTATTGACCACGGCTATGTTCCTGTCGCAGGTTTCATGGATAAGCAGCTAGCTGGCATGCCTGAATTCCATCGCCCAGAGATGCCTGAGTACACCATTCACGAATACTCTCCATTAATGGACTCTTCAGATATGACGCCACTTGATTGGCAGACTATCGCTGATGACATTCGCGCGAACTACGATAAGTACGATGGTTTCGTTATCCTGCATGGTACAGACACTATGGCTTACACTGCCTCAGCACTGTCTTTCATGCTTGAAAATCTCGGCAAACCTGTGATTGTTACGGGTTCTCAGATCCCATTAGCAGAGCTTCGTTCAGACGGACAAGCAAACCTGCTGAATGCACTACACATTGCAGCAAACTACCCAATCAATGAAGTGACACTGTTCTTCAACAACAAGTTGATGCGTGGTAACCGCAGCACAAAATCACATGCAGATGGCTTCAATGCGTTTACGTCTCCAAACCTGAATCCTTTGCTAGAAGCGGGTATCAATATCCAACTTAGCAATAACGTAAAGGTAAACGAACAACCTGAAGGTGCTTTTAAGGTTCATAACATTACTCCGCAACCTATCGGTGTAATCACAATGTACCCAGGCATCTCACACGAAGTGATTCGCAACACGTTATTGCAGCCTGTGAACGCAATGATTCTGCTTACTTTTGGTGTTGGTAATGCACCACAAAACCCAGAACTGCTTCAACACCTTAAAGACGCATCAGAGCGTGGTGTTATCGTGGTGAACCTTACTCAGTGTTTAGCGGGTAAAGTGAATATGGGTGGTTACGCGACAGGTTGTGCACTGGCAGAAGCTGGCGTTGTCAGTGGTTATGACATGACACCAGAAGCGGCATTGGCGAAGTTGCATTATCTATTAAGCCAAAACCTAGGCTACGAAGAAGTGAAGGCTCAGATGCAACAAGTGTTGCGCGGTGAGATGAGCTTATAACCTGTTCAAAGATTCACGTTAACCCCAGTTATTCGATGATAATAACGCTGGCTTAACGTGAACTAAATCGTTTTATTGCTTATAAATAAACGAGTTAAACTAAAAGGGGTGGCACATTGCCACCCCTTTGTTGTAGTTTAAGCTTAATGATTCGGGTTAACCCTAACAATGTCTTCTTGATCTGACTTAAACTGTTTCTTTAGTTCAGACTTAGATTTAAAGCTAATCTCACCACCAGCTGCAATTGTCATATGTTGAGCTTCAGAGTTATGTTTAGATTGATATAACATAACCGCTTGCATACACGAGTCGCGCTGTTCTTTTGAGAGCGCCGTACCTTCTGGCCATTTACCCGTTTCAACTGCGTAGGTTAAACGTTCGTAGACCTCGGGGGTCATTGCGCTAAGAAGTTGTTCTGCATCCATGGTAAAGCCTTAGTTTTAACAATTTTCACCAGAAAATAACCCGTAACAGAATTGAGTCAAGAACCTGACCAATAATAAGTGCATCTGATCACAAGTGAAGGAATATGAAAATTATGAAATGGTTGGCGATTAGCCTATTGCCTTTCACTCTGGTTGGGTGTCTTGAAGGGAACAAAAATACCGACCAACTGTGCCAAAGCAATCCTGGCCTTCAGTGTGAACAGTTGAACATGAACGATGGGCAATGTCGTGTCGCACGTACCGACCTCATCTGGCATCGATTTGAAGTTCAGAAGCAACCCACCGAAATCAACAAAATTAAAGAATTCGAATTAGTCACTGCCTACAAAAAGTGCCTAGAGCTCGCGGCACAGATCGAAACGATCGATCAATCTAAGCTGCAAGAGCGTCGCTTTACCTCTTTAATGCACAGTATCGAAGAGTCTGAGCGCATTGTTGATGAGCTATCGAAATCCGATACACCGGAAACACTTTACTTCTTGTGGTCGCAAACTGGGGACACCAATGCCAGACGCAGCTTCCTACAACTAGAAGGCTCTGAAGCGTTAAACACAGCCGAGATGCAATATGCCTTGGCAACCTTCTATACTACCCGCGATCATGCAAAGACACTTAAGTTACTCAATAATGCGCTAACGCTTTCTAATGGCTCAGTAGCCAACACTGAAATCTTCAAGTCGATGGCAAGTATCAACCACAGCCTTGGCCATATGGAAAAAGCGTACGTTTGGGCGATGGTTGCCAAAGACTTTGACGTGCCGATTGCTTCTGAAGCAGAGCTAACTGTGCTGTACCATTTCGACAAGGCAACCTATAAGAAGCTAAATAAAGACGCAGACAACATCGTCGAAGCGATTGAGGATGGAATTTACAGCCCTTCAATCGTCCCGAGTTACTGATCGCTTCATTTATAGTGTTCTAACTTAAGCTTCTTATTCACCTGCTTTTAAAAAACAGCTACCTTTTTGGTAGCTGTTTTTATTTGTACTAGAGTTAAATCTGAAATCTTGGGCGTTTCAGCATTCCTAAATCGACAAATGCGACCTGTAAGGATTAGACAATAGTTACAAGTTATTTCGTACTTTCGTCATTTTTGTTGAAAATTAACGACACTGAATTAACACAGAACCGTTCACCTGTGGTCTTCGGACCATCAGGAAAAACGTGACCTAAATGGCTATCACAGGCGGTACAACGGATCTCTACACGCTTCATTCCGTGACTTAGATCTTCTATATAGCGTACAGCTTCATCATTCACTGGGGCATCAAAGCTTGGCCAACCACACCCAGAGTCATATTTGTTATCCGACAGAAACAAAGGGCTTTCACAGCATGTGCAGCTATAGACGCCAGTCTTATGGTTGTGCAGTAACTTACCGCTATATGGGGCTTCAGTACCACGTTCACGACACACTGCAAATTCGTCGTCTGTTAGGCGTTCACGCCAGTATTCATCAGGCTTTATCATATTTCCTCCCTTTTGAATCACGTTAATATCTCTCCACATTCTCAGTTATTATATTTACTTTTTTCTATAAAGGCTTGCATATCAGTCGTTTTGTAGCACATACTTTCTCACCAGGAAACATTGTACATATACACTCATAAGTGAATCATCATTTAGGGGTATTTTACCCAACTGGAAGGGTACAGAGCCACTTGCAATGGTCAATTTTCAACCACTTACACCCAATTGTTAAGAAAAGCGTCGCTTTTTTTTGACATTAAACAAGTTAAGTCGGATTATCTATTGCAGATGTATACTGGATTCTGTAATTTTACTACCAGTTATCTTTAATCAGAAATTAAGTTGTGGAGCAACTACAATGACTATCAAAGTAGGTATTAACGGTTTTGGCCGTATCGGCCGTTTCGTATTCCGCGCAGCTCAAGAGCGTGCAGACATCGAAGTAGTAGGTATTAACGATCTAATCGACGTAGAGTACATGGCATACATGCTTAAGTACGACTCAACTCACGGCCGTTTCAACGGTACTGTTGAAGTTGAAGGCGGTAACCTAATCGTTAACGGTAAAACTGTACGTGTTACAGCTGAGCGTAACCCAGAAGACCTTAAGTGGGATGCTATCGACGTAGACGTAGTTGCTGAAGCAACTGGTCTTTTCCTAACTGACGAGACTGCACGTAAGCACATCACTGCTGGCGCTAAGAAAGTAGTTCTTACTGGTCCTTCTAAAGATGCAACTCCAATGTTCGTAATGGGCGTTAACCAAGCATCTTACGCTGGTCAAGACATCGTTTCTAACGCTTCTTGTACTACTAACTGTCTTGCACCTATCGCTAAAGTACTTAACGATAAGTGGGGCATTGAGTCTGGTCTTATGACTACAGTTCACGCTACTACAGCAACTCAAAAAACTGTAGATGGCCCTTCTGCTAAAGACTGGCGCGGTGGCCGTGGTGCTTCTCAAAACATCATCCCATCTTCAACTGGTGCTGCTAAAGCTGTAGGCGTTGTTCTTCCAGAACTAAACGGCCTTCTAACTGGTATGGCTTTCCGTGTACCAACTGCTAACGTATCTGTAGTTGACCTAACAGTTAACCTAAAAGAAGCTGCATCTTACGAAGAAATTTGTGCTGCAATGAAAGAAGCTTCTGAAGGCGAAATGGCTGGCGTTCTTGGTTACACTGAAGACCAAGTAGTATCACAAGATTTCATCGGTGAAGTTCAAACTTCAGTATTCGATGCTAAAGCTGGTGTTGCTCTAACTGACAAATTCGTTAAAGTTGTATCTTGGTACGACAACGAAATCGGTTACTCAAACAAAGTTCTAGACCTAATCGCTCACATCTCTAAGTAATTTCTTTTTAGAAATCGCTTTAGATAAGCATTAGCGAAGACTGTTTTGAGCAGACTTTGAAAAAGGCGACCTTAGTGTCGCCTTTTTAATGCCTGCTATCTTTTAAACCGCGTCTATCTAAGCTCATCAAGATAGCCCAAACGTAAAATTCAATTCTAATACTGACCCTGTTTATCACTCATGAAAACACAAGCATCACCCTAGTCAGCATTTGAATTCAATTTCCTTAGAAGGATCATGTAATGGATTTATCTACTCTACCTGCACTGACTGTACTTTCTGATAACGTGACTATCGTTGAGCACGAAGGTGTAAAACTGGTTCGTGTTATCCACGATAAAGCAAACGCAGCTATTTCACTGTTTGGCGGCCATGTCGTGTCATTCCAACCGCAAGGCCAAGAAGACCTAATTTGGATGAGCCAACAAGCTAAATTCGACGGCAAAACAGCCCTGCGTGGCGGCATTCCAGTATGTTGGCCTTGGTTTGGTCGCATTGCAGTACCTGCGCACGGTTTTGCACGTTCAAGTGAATGGCAATTGGTTGAGCACCGTGAAAGCGAAGCTGGCGTGATTGTTAGCTTAGGTCTAAAACCAAACGAAGAGACGCTAGCGGTATGGCCTCATCAATTCGATGCACGTTTGAATGTTGAGATCGGCGAGCAGCTAAAAGTGACCTTAGATGTGAAGAACACTGATTCTCAGCCATGGACTTTCTCTGGCGCACTGCACACTTACTTAAATATTGGCGATATTCACAGCACAACCACAACAGGTATGGGTACTGAGTACATTGATAGCCTGCAAGACGGCAAAATCTGCCAAGGTGGTTCTGAACTGGTACTGACCGACACGATTGACCGCGTTTACACGCAACCAGAAGCGCAAATCTTAGTTGCTGACAAAAAGCAGGATCGCACACTAACGGTTGAAAACCACGGTCATAATTCTGCAGTACTGTGGAACCCGTGGGCCGAAGGTGCTGCTGGTATGGGTGACATGCAAGACGACGGTTACCTAACCATGCTATGTGTTGAATCAACGCTGCACGCGCCAAGCCTAGAAGCAGGCAAAACGTTACAGCCTGGCGAAAGCCACCAGCTGATTACCATGATTGCCTCAAACTAGCTCTCTAACTAGTTTAATTACAAACAAAAATGCAGCTCATTGAGCTGCATTTTTTATTGCCCAACCTCACATATATCGCCTAGTAATCAATGCTTTAGCACAAGCCTATTAGTCCATCACCTCTTTGTTCAACTCCGCACCATTTAGCTCTCATCACTCTAATTTATAAATATAACCATCAATTCATTAATTATTATCAATTACTGCCGATAAATAAGTACCTATGATAGAAAGCTCAATAACAAACTTCTTTAAAACCACTTAACAACACCTCAATGAAGACAGGATAGTGAATTCATGTTCGAGAAATACAAAAATCAAAGTGTTGGCTTCCAACTTAAGTTGGTCATTTTGCTGTGCTTGCTTATCGCCTTTGGCTCCATTGCGACACTCGTATATAGAAATGCCTCTCAGGTGTTATTAGACAACACGTTAAAAGAACACCAATCCAAAGTAGAAGCGATGGCAAAAACCATCTCTGGTCAGTTCGATGCCTACCTGCATACCGCCAAAGTTTTAGAATCCACTTTTCGCAACGGTTACCTAGCAGGTGTTTATGTTGAAAGTTATGACGTTGAGTTCAACGGTCATTCCATTCCAAACATGACTCAATACGGTGAAAGCTTAATCAACGACACCAAACTGGTTGATAGCTTTACTCGCGACACCGGCGCCGTAGCGACCCTATTTGCCCCATTTGGCGACGACTTTATTCGTGTGTCGACTTCTCTTAAAAAGCCATCAGGCGAACGAGTCGTTGCGACCACGCTAGGGAAAAATCATCCAGGCTATAGCAAGCTCAAGAATGGCCAGCCTTATTACTCTCAAGTTAAGCTCTTCGGCCAACGTTACATCACCTACTATGCGCCTTTGACCAATGCTCAAGGTAAAGTAAACGGTGTCTCTTTCATTGGCTTGCCAGTAGAAGAGGCAACTCAAAGTCTGTTTGAATCTTTACACTCTGTATCATGGGGTGACACCGGATACACCATCATTGTTGATAACGAGAAAGAGCATCAAGGCCAGTACTTACTGCACCCCACGAACGTTGGTGGTGGTAAATCGATTGTTGATGTTGCTGACTACGACGGTAACAAACCTTTTTATCAAATTTTTGAACAGCCATCGGGGCTGATTCTATACCCATATCAGTATCAAGAAACGGTTGGTGAGAAGTACCTGGTATACACCGAAGTTCCGGGTTGGGATTGGAAACTGCTTGGCGGTACATTCATTAAAGAAGTGACCAAAGGCAGTGACGATTTACTGAAGCTCATCGCCATTATTGCTACCCTAATTGCTGCGGCTACCATCATCGCGTTAACCTTCGTGTTAAACCGCACACTGACGCCGCTAACCACGTTAAACGAGTACATGCTGCGTTTAGGAAAAGGCGAAGTAAGCCTACATATTCCAAACAATGGTCAGCAGACTAAGAACGAAATCAGCAACCTAAATACCGGCGTTGCCAACATGGCAGCCCAGTTGAATACACTCGTGGGCGAGATTCGTGCGACCAGTGACCAAGTACAGAACAGCTCGAGCAGTGTGTCACAAGATGCCAGTCACAATCTGAGTCAATCTGACCGCCAGCAAGCACAGGTTGAGCAAGTCGTTACCGCTATAGAAGAGATGGCCACCTCTGCTGAATCAGTGGCACAGCAAGTGAACAGCATTGCTGAAAATGTGCGCCTTGCCAATGAAGACAGCCAGAAAGGTTTAGAAGTCGTTGAAGGTGTGTGTATTGATGTCGCCCAGCTGAATGATCAATTAGACAAATCCGCATCGGCCATCGAGCAAGTAAGCTCTGATAGCGAAAGTATTCAAACTGTTACTAAGATGATTGATGACATCGCAGAGCAAACCAACTTACTTGCGTTGAACGCTGCAATAGAAGCGGCACGTGCGGGTGAGCAAGGCCGTGGCTTTGCAGTGGTAGCCGACGAAGTAAGAACATTGGCTCATCGAACTCAAACATCAGTCCAAGATGTGGTAAGCATCATCGAGAAGCTGAAATCGTCGACCCACAATGCCGTAAACCTGATGACGCAAAGCCAATCGAATGCCAACCAAGTACTCGATAAAGCGCAAGAAGCAGGCACTGCGCTAGAGTCGATTGCCTCTCAAGTTGAATCGATCGCTTCTCAAGCTGAAACGATTGCTGCTACATCAGAGGAACAAGCTCAGGTTTCTCAAGAAATTGCGGCAAACGCGCATGCGATAAGCGACCTCAACCAACAGAGCCGTGAAACCAGCGCGCAGACATCTCGAAGTGCTGATGAGCTTCAAAAGCAAGCGGAGTCATTGAAAAATCAAGTGAACTTCTTTAGCTAATTATTAATAGACCTTCTATTAAGCAATTCAGTAAGTATCAATAGAGCCAGCCATCGTTGGCTCTATCTCTTAATGAATTATCACTAGCTAAGACAACTGCGTTTATTCTAGCGCCCCACTATGCTTCCTGTTAAAATTTTGGACTTGAAATTTCTACCTCGAGTTCGCAATGACTTACCAATGCCCTTTGTGTCACCAACCTTTATCTCAACACGATCGTACGTTTAAGTGTGAAAAGAACCATCAGTTCGACCTAGCGAAAGAAGGCTATGTCAATTTGATGCCTGCGCACCACAAACGCTCAAAAGATCCAGGTGACAACAAAGAGATGATGCAGGCACGTCGTCGCTTCCTTGAAGGCAACCATTACGATCCAATGCGCCAAGCAGTCGTTGGCTTATGCTCTAGCTACCTGCCAGACACGGATACTAGCCTGTTGGATATTGGCTGTGGTGAAGGGTATTACACCAACGAAATCGCGTTGAATCTCCAAAATAAAAACGGCGCGATTTTTGGCCTAGATATTTCTAAGATTGCTATCAAATACGCAGCTAAGCGCTACCCTGCTGTCGACTTCTCAGTTGCCTCTAGCCATCGCCTACCCTTTGCTAAAAACAGCTTAGACGGCATTCTGCGCATTTACGCGCCATGCAAGGCTGAAGAGCTGCAACGTACCATCAAAGCCAATGGCGTGGTGATCACCGTAACACCAGCCAGTCGACACCTATACCAACTGCGTGATGCGATTTATGATGGAGTTCGCTTGCATGACGAAGATCCAGAAGTGATCGAAGGTTTTACGCTTGAGCACCAAGAGCAACTAAACTATATGATGGAACTATCGGGGTCAGATGCATTCGACCTGCTACAAATGACGCCATTTGCTTGGAAAGCGACTGAGGAGTTTAAACAACAACTCACCGAAGCTGAGCAATTCAACTGTGAGGCTGACTTTATGCTACGAGTGTACCGCAAATAATTTAATTGATATTGATTATCGTTTGCATTGAATTCTTATCTTGCCTCCTTTAGTATGCGTGTTCTTCAAGGAGGCATTTCATGCAACGTATTATTCTTATCGGATTAGCCACTCTTCTCACAGCTTGTGCTAGCCAACCTTCAAAAGACACTTCTCAAACAGTGGCTCAAACAGAATCCGTTTCCACATTCTATGACTACCAGTTCGCTTCTCCACAAGGTAAAGCACTTGATATCAATGCTTTACCCAAGCAACTGATTGATGCTGATGTGATTCTTATTGGCGAATGGCACACTCATTCTGCTATTCACCGCTTCCAAACCGATTTCTTAAAAGCGCGCCGCAATGCAACATCAAACATTACACTTTCAATGGAACAGTTCACTCGAGAGCACCAAACCACACTCGACCAATACTTAAACGGTGAAATTGGCGAACAAATTCTCATGTCTCAAGCAGCGGCGTGGCCAAATTACGAAAGTGATTACCGCGCGTTAGTTGAGTTCTCAAAAGCCAACGACGTCGATGTTATTGCGGCAAATGCACCAAAGCCATTCGTTCAGTGCATTGGCCGTAAAGGATTGCCTTACCTAGACCAATTATCGACCGAGCAACGCCTATGGATTGCTGCAGAAGTGGATACTGGCGATAGCCCATACAAAGAAAAGTTCATGGCTTCTATGCATCACGGCACGCCAGAGCAAACAGAAAAGCAGTTTGCCGCTCAAGTAACCTGGGATGAAACCATGGCTGAATCAATTGTAGATTACCTAGCGTCGAATCCGAATAAACAAGTGATTCATGTAGCAGGCATGTTCCACACCGAGGGTGGTTTAGGGACGGCGGCATCAATTCTACGCCGTAACCCTGATTTGAAAATCGCCATCATCAGCCCAGTTGAAGAGATCACATCGGATAACAGCGATTATCAGCTTGAAGTTCTCTCGCCACCGGCTCGCTTTGTTAAGAAAGAGAACCGAATGAAGGCATACAAGCACCTGTCAAAACGCAGTGCTAGCCTAGAATGTGACTAAACCATTCTTCTAAGCTAAAGAGTCGATGGGCTAATCCTAGATAATCAGTCCATCGTCAGAACTAGATCACGTTCCCGTCATTCATCCTAACTCTACCTAAAATCAAACATTCTTATCGGCACAGGACTTGCTTAGTAAATAGACAATTTAACCAAGCAGAAGAAAATGTAATGTGCGAATAAAAAACATCACTATCGATGATTAATTGCACAAGTTTTTCACACCTCTGCCGATACTATATTTAAGGATAGGTAAGGAGGGCGATATGACGCCAGTAGGAACGAGTAATACTCAGCTGTATTCACCTTCGCAAATGAATGCACAAGCTAAAAGCACTGAAGCTGAACAGCCTGCACCTCTTAAGGTTGAACAAAATACCGTCAAGCTTTCTGATGAAGGCAAAGCTCTATTATCTGCACTTAAAGAAATCGATAAAGAAGCCAAAAAAGTCGAAGCTGAAAACGCGACCGTTACCGATAAGGTAGAGTCATTTGCTCATGGCGCTTTAGGTATGGATCATCCAGATAAGATTGAAGAAGAGGACGATGGTTCTTATTCAGCAGGGCAATACTTATCCGCAGCGGCAACCGTTGGTGGCATCCTACTCGCTTTAATCTAACTTTACTCTCCTGTTACCGCAGATTTCCCTCTGCATTAAAGCGATTTGTCGTCACGACAACAGACCCGATTTGGTCTAAAAAACGAGTTCATTCCATAATTCCGCTCTCATTTTAATGGAATAATACTCGTGAAAAACACTTTTGAGCTTATTGATAAGCCTACTTTCTTTGGTGCGATTGCACTCCTACTCACGATAGTTTTCCCGCTCATTTTGTTCCCTGCACAGGGCGCAGACTGGATTGCGGTTGCGAAAACATTCATGACGGACCAACTTGGATTTTTATATCTTGCGCTAGGCCTCGCTGCCTGTGCATTTATGGTTTACGTTGTGTTCAGTGATATGGGACAAATTAAACTGGGCGAAGCTGATGAAGAACCTGAATTCAAAACAGCATCATGGGCTGCAATGCTATTTTGTGGCGGTATCGGTGCAAGTATCTTGTACTGGGGCTGTATTGAGTGGGCTTACTACTACCAATCACCGCCTTTCCAACTAGAGCCGGGCAGTGAAGAAGCGGTTCGTTGGGCTGCAACTTACGGTTTGTTCCACTGGGGACCAATCGCGTGGTCTATCTACCTGATCCCTGCGATTCCTATCGCTTACTTCTTCTATGTACGTAAACAGCCAGTTCTAAAGATCTCTAGTGCGTTAATGCCTGTTCTTGGTGAACACCGCAGTAAAGGCGTACCTGGAAAAATCGTCGATATCCTTTTCATTTTCGGTCTATTAGGCGGCGCTGCAACAACGTTAGGTTTAGCTGCACCTCTAATCACTGAAGGTCTGAATCACCTATTTGGTCTACCTAAAAATAACCTAACGCAAGTGACGGTGCTTTTAGTGTGTACTGCGATTTTTGCTTACTCATCTTATGCTGGATTGGAAAAAGGCATCAAGATCCTAAGTAACATCAACTTCTGGGGTGCAATGGGTCTGTTAGCTTTCGTTCTGATCGCGGGTCCAACAATCTTCATGTTAGAAACAGGTTTAGACTCAATTGGTCGTCTACTGTCTAACTTCTTCGTGATGGCAACGTGGGCTGAACCATTTGGTGGCTACGGTACGTTCGAAAACACTCACTTCCCACAAGACTGGACGATTTTCTACTGGGCATGGTGGCTAGTATTTGCACCGAGTATGGGTCTGTTTGTTGCGCGTATCTCTCGCGGCAGAACCATCAAACAAATGGTATCAGGTTCGATTTTCTTTGGTTCTCTAGGTTGTTTCCTATTCTTCATGATCTTAGGTAACTACGGCCTATCACTGCAGCTTTCTGGTGAGCTGGATGTAGTAGCGATTTTGAATGCTGAAGGCGCAACCAAAGCTATCTTCTCGATGCTTGCACAACTGCCAATGAGCACGCTGGTTATCGCTGTATTTACAATGCTGTGTATTATCTTCACGGCAACGACATTTGACTCGATCTCATACATCCTGGCGTCTGTTGTACAAAACAACGTGACTGAAGAGCCAATGCGCTGGAACCGTATGTTCTGGGCATTCACTCTGTCGTTCTTGCCAACGATTCTGATGTTCTTGGGCGGTCTAAGTACGCTACAAACGGCGGCGATTGTTGGTGGCTTACCGCTGCTTGCTATCTCTGTCATGCTGATGATTTCAGCGGTACGTGCGACTAACCTCGACCTACGCCATCAAGATGCGTACATCGAGCCAACGATCAACATCGAAGAACTGCCAGACATGGACCCTTGGTCTGCTGAAGGTATGGCGCTGGCTCAATTTGAGAAAGAGAGAGATGCAGCACAAGAAGCTGCAGAACTTGAGCGTGTTGCTTACACAGAACTTGCCGCAGTGAAGAAAGAAATTCGCGCTTATGTGCTAGAACAAGGTTCACAAATGGAAACTCACGAGTTACCAGAGAACCTACAACAAGCACTTGAGCAGGCCGAGAGTAATCTTAGTGCCGCACAAGCGAAAAAGATCGAGTTATCTGAGCAAGCTCAGAATGCTCGTATCACGTTCAACCAGGTGGTTGCAGACTTACCGCTTGCTTGACATTAGCCATGACACAGTCCATTGATTTGGACCCTCCTAAATACGACAAAGGCTCACAGAAATGTGAGCCTTTTTTTATGCTTTTCTAAAAGCTTGAGTTATTGCTCAATTTTATATTAATGAAACAAATGTGAAACGACTTTGACACAAATAGGTGTTCTAATCATCCCGCTTATATAAAAAGGGACAACTAATGAAGCACTTTATGAAACCAATTGTTACCGCAATGGTAACCTCTACACTCTCATTCAACGTACTTTCAGCAGAAATCAAAAATGTCATTCTGATGATCGGTGACGGCATGGGACCTCAACAAGTTGGCTTATTGGAAACCTACGCAAATCAAGCGCCAAATTCCATCTACAAAGGAAACAAAACGGCCATTTATCAACTTGCTCAAGAAGGGGTTATTGGTTCATCCCTAACGCATCCGGAAGACGCAATCGTAGTGGATTCAGCTTGCTCTGCGACCATGCTTGCAACGGGTATCTACAGCGGTTCAGAAGTGATCGGTATCGATTCCCAGGGTAACCATGTTGAGACAGTACTTGAGAAAGCGAAAAAAGCAGGCAAAGCGACCGGCTTAGTTTCAGACACACGCTTAACTCACGCGACCCCTGCTTCTTTCGCCGCTCACCAACCTCACCGTTCTTTAGAGAATCAAATTGCATCTGATATGTTAGCAACGGGCGTTGATGTGATGCTCTCTGGAGGACTGCGTCATTGGATCCCTAAATCGACCAACGACAAAGGTGAAACCTATAAGCAACTTGAAAAACTGACTCAAGGTGATGTTTATCTCAAATCGAAGCGCAAAGACGACCGTAACCTGCTGACTGAAGCAGAGACAGACGGCTACCAACTCGCGTTTAATCGCAACATGCTAGACGACGCTAAGGGCGATAAACTACTTGGTCTATTCGCCTACTCAGGTATGGATGATGGCATCGCTTACAGCAACAAGAAAAAGAGTGGCGAACGAACTCAGCCAAGCCTGAAAGAGATGACACAAAAAGCACTCAACATCCTATCTAAAGATGAAGATGGCTTTTTCCTAATGGTCGAAGGTGGCCAAATCGACTGGGCGGGACACAGTAACGATGCAGGCACCATGCTGCATGAATTGCTCAAGTTTGATGAAGCGATACAAACGGTGTACGAATGGGCAAAAGATCGTGAAGACACGATCGTGATTGTGACCGCAGACCACGAAACAGGCTCTTTCGGCTTCAGCTACTCTTCTAACGACCTACCAAAACCTCAGAAACGTTCTGGCGAAGCCTTCGCCGATCGCGACTATGCACCTAACTTTAACTTTGGCGCATTCGATATTCTTGATGGTCTATACAATCAGAAGCAAAGCTACTACGGCATGATCAGCGAATTTCAGAAGCTGGATAAAGCGCTGCAAACACCTGAAAAGCTGGCTGAGATCGTCAACAAAAACAGTGAGTTCCCTATCACAACGGAACAAGCGAAAAACGTATTAGCCAGTAAACCGAACCCATACCGATTGGCTCAGCACAAATACTTATCGGCAGAAGAAGTGCCTGCTATCAACGATTTCGATGCTTTCTTCCCATATAACGACCGTGGCAACCTACTTGCTCGAGAACAAGCAACCGGTCAAAACATCGTTTGGGGTACAGGTACACACACTCACACACCAGTGAACGTGTTTGCTTGGGGTCCTGCTGAAAAGATACTGCCAGTTTCGAAAATCATGCACCACTCAGAACTGGGTGAGTACATTAAACAACAAGTAAACTAGCCTGAATCTTTTTTGCTCGTTTAACTTTAGCGCCCTCCGGGGCGTTTTTTGTTTTAAGCCTTTAAGTTAAGTAAGTTAGTTTTTAATTTTAGGCGGCGCCAAATAGCAAAACAGCCGCTAAAGAACGGCTGG
>NZ_AJZD02000211.1 GCF_000272105.2 Vibrio splendidus 12E03 | reverse complement strand
TCGCGTGGAAAAAGAGTCGTCCTAACTTTGATACGGTCAGCCTCAATAAAGTCTGCCTTGATGGCGAGTTATCGAACAGTGTGTGTGGTACGGCAAACGATGGTAAATCGACGAACCCATTCGGCGGGGATTGGGCGGTGACCGTGAACACGGGTTCAAAAGGGCTTTTTGATGTGAAGGCCACCTTACCCTCAGACCCCGACCGCGTAGTGAGCTT
>NZ_AJZD02000210.1 GCF_000272105.2 Vibrio splendidus 12E03 | reverse complement strand
ACCAACTCAAAACCCTACGCTTGAGCCATGTAGCGAAAGCATTAGAGCAGCAACAAGAGCAACTGACTACTTACGCAGAGTTGGACTTCGAGGAACGGTTAAGTTTACTTCTGGAAAGCGAGATCTTGAATCGCAATCAGACCAAAATCCAACGCTTAAAACGACAAGCCAAGCTAAGAGTGGATGCACAGCCGAGCCAACTCATCTACAAAGAGGGACGAAACCTCAATCGCAAACAGATGAGCGAACTTCTGACTGGCAGTTATCTATATAAACACCAAAACATCTTGATCACAGGCCCAACGGGCGCAGGCAAAACATATCTTGGCTGCGCACTGGCCACCAGTGCCTGTGACCAACAACAAACGGTTAGGTACTACCGATTAACTCGCTTACTTGACGACCTGACAGCTGGTCGCCTGGATGGTAGCTATCAAAAGCAACTCCAAT
>NZ_AJZD02000209.1 GCF_000272105.2 Vibrio splendidus 12E03 | reverse complement strand
AAGGGGCAAAAGGTTTAATGCAATTGATGGGTGCGTATTTTCATCTAAGCAGATCACCCAATAACCCCCCGTGTCAGCATAGTTGTCGCTCAATAGTATATACATAAATATTTAATTAGATGTAGTTCAGGTTCGTGCTGGCTGCTATATTGGAGCGTAGCGAAAATGTAGAGACAGTGCGAAGCCGACAAGCGATAGCGCCGTCAGGTCTCATCCACCACGTCTAACTTAATCGATCCCCTAAAAGCAGTCGCTTCGCTCCATGATACCTACAGCCAGCATCAACATTAGATGCTTAATAAATAGATCTAACTCCTAGCTGGCTGCGCTGTCTCCTCATTAGCACAGCGATAAACATCGTGATTGTGATAATATTCACGAACTGTCTTACTCGCTACGCTCGCGCATTCTAGCAGGGCTAAGGGCAATTTTTGTGCCTGAACAACATTGAACAAAGAAGCTTTTGATAACTCGGTAAGGACGCTTCTTACTCACTGCGTGAGCGCGTTCTAGTATTCGTCGCACAGCTCCTCATGGAATGATTGGTTACATTGTCACTTTACGTGACCAAAAAAAATAGCGAAATGTTATTAACACTTCGCCATTATGTTTAAATGGGACTAAATCTTAGTTGATGAGTTTTGCTATCTCATCTTCGGTTAGCTCTGTCGTTTGCGCGATAAGAGTGATATCAATTCCTGCTGAAAGCATTTTTTTGGCAATGCTCAATTGGGCTTCTAGCCAACCGTGCTCTTCGCCTTCTTGTCTACCTTTCTGTAGACCTTGCTCGCGGCCACGCGCTTCCAATTGCTCTGCTACTGTCATGAACCGTTCCTCATGCTCCAGCACTTGCTTAGCTAAACTGTCTAGTTGATTCGTTGTTATTAAACGTTCTAATAACAGTGTAACCAGTGTGTCTGTAAAATCCAACAAATCTCTTTGCCGCACATGCTTCTGTACCAGCTCTAACAAGGCCACTCGTTTATGCCGGATGATTTCATCATCCGGTATCACAGTGACATCCACCAAAGGGAAAGACTGACCATAAAGGGTTTGAGCTATCTCTGGATTTTCAAATTCATCCAACCAATTTGTACTGTATGGATAAGGACTCGTTTTCCCATGATAGAACAGCAACGGCACAACCAAAGGCAATGTTTCGTTACCTGCGTCTAGATGCTGTTTCATTGCCGCGATTGCGTATCGCACCAAAGCGTACACATACCCTACTCCACTGTCCGTTTCCATTGAATACAGCACATCGGAATAATAGGCTACTAATTCATCTTCCAAAAATGAACCGGATTGAAGTTGGAGCGTATCGAGATTGCACATCTGTTTGATGTGCTCTGGTAAGTGCACATCAAGAAAGTCCTTCGCGGTTTCTGGAACAGTCAAGAACGACTTAAACAATCCGTCATGTATCGATGTTGGGGTTTTCACTCTATTCATTACCACGTTTGTCTTTCGATACTATACATCAATTATATTCTAGTGTAGACCCATCGATAACTTTTGATACTGAAAGAAAACATCTCTCTGTCTAGTGCTGAATAAATTGAATTGTATTTTTTTATTTCTTGTAGTTATGCAATTGGTTGTTTATTGTGTATTTATTACTCTATCAATGAGTCGATAGTGTGTGAGCTATCTACTCATATCCCGTAGTGTTGACACTTTTAACCACCTCTCAAGATAGGTGTTTTTTTATCTCATATGATCGATTCGGATGCTTTGTAGCATTCTCCCCGTTATGGCGAGTACTTCCCCCGCTCTTACGTTAATCTTAATATCACCAATTATCACGTCGGTTTTTATGAGTACAGTCGTAATATCATCATGTTAGTCATCTAGGAGCTTGCTGAATATATCGACTCTTCTTACCACTGAGGCTGTCACTTTTCGGGCTGGGGATTAAAGTGAGAGCATTAAAGTACAGCTATAGGGACGTACAAGGATGTGGAAAGTCGCCGTTTACATTTACAGACTTGACGTAAACAATTGATGTTCAATACCAGTTTGGCTTTGCGGGGGAGTTGGGGCCAAATTCCTTTTAATCCCACTGCTTTCCTGTCTCTATATGTTTTACAAAACATTCAACCTGGCAATATCTGATGTCTGCTGTTGACTGGGCTTCAGATATGATGTCGTAAACCGTCTCCTCCAACTCTTGCTCTGATTCGTATGGAGTCTTTAAGAGATAGTCGCCTGAAGACGTCTTTTCCATATCGTAGTAAAGCGACCAGTCATATTCTATGTCTTCCTGAGTTTTCTTTTTACCTCGGACAAATTTGCTATTGTTTTCGACTCGAAGCTCAACCTCTAAAGTAGCAACCTTACGTTTCGAGTGTGTGCCTGGTAATTGAACCGTCGGATGACTCTCTCGGTATTCTTTTAATATTCGGTAAACACTGGCGATGCCCATGTTAAGTTGAGTGGCAACTGACTGGCGAGTGTAACCTTCATTGATAAGCTCAATGACTTTATGTGATTGATTGCGAGCTGTCGGTTGACGGCCTTTGTACTTACCGGCTTTTTTCGCCCTTGCTATTCCTTCTAGTTGTCGCTCGTACCTTAAACTGGTTTCAAACTCTGCAAAAACACCAAGCATATCGAAAAAAGCTTTTCCTGAAGCACTACTCGTATCGATAGGCTGACTGGTTGCTTTTAAATGAATGCTCTCTTCTTTCAACTTTCTAACTAAATGTTGTAGGTCGTATAAGCTTCTCGATAGACGATCGATTCGTGTTACGACAAGCGTGTCCCCTTCCCTCATATAATCAAGGCAAGCTTCTAATTGTTCACGACCTTCTGATTTCGTTCCGCTCTTTTTTCTGAATATATCTTTTTGCAGTTTGCCGCTTTTAGGGCGTCGAGTTGTGTAGAGAGATCTTGATCGATGCTTGATACGCGAGCGTAACCAACGAATGCCATTTTGATTCCTTTAGAATTTAGATTGTGTGATACAAACCGATCATAAATGATTTTGGGTTTTATATGGTAGCAAAAATCATTATTGCCAGACAGCTATCACATGGGTGCACCTCAAGGATAGTCTTTCGCTCTTGCGTGTTATATTGATTTTTGTTGCATAGTTTAAATTTTAGCATATATTTAAACCTGTTTGAATTTGACATATCTGTGCAGGCAAGTATGAGTAAAACTAAGTTAGAAATTGATAAATTAAAAGAAAGAGCTGACGCTTATATTCAAAAACGTAATGATTTTTATCCAAAAGAAGAACGTTTGTATACAAGACAGGAAGTGTCAGATTATTTATCTATTAACAAAATTACCTTAGATAATCATGTTAAGAACCTTGGCTTTGATGTTAAAGCTAGAGAAGGTATGCAGTGGTCTATGAGTATTTCTGAGTTATATGACTTTGAGAGCAAGCTACCTCAAAATCTGCGTAAACATGAGAAGTTTGAGCGTAAACCAGATCAAAAGTGCCAAGTAGTCATGATGCAGAACATGAAAGGTGGTGTTGGTAAAACAGTTTGTGCGGCGACGGTAGCAGCTTGCTTGAGTGCTGAGTTTCCAGAAAATCTTCGAATTGGTTTAATCGACTTAGATGGTCAATCGACGTTAAGTATGTACTATGCAGTGAATGCTCAGAAAAACGGTGAGTTTAGCGTTGGTGATATAGTTCGTGGTAACTATGAGTTAGATGATGAAAGTTATGAAGAGTTTGTTAGTGGTTCTTTCTTACCAACTACTATACCTAACCTTCGCATTCTCCCTGCGCTTCAAAGCGATCGCTCAATAGAAGGTTGGTTCCACCGTTCTCACAAAAAATTAGATAATCCATACGGTCAAGTTAAGAAGATTGTTGATGCTGTACAAGATGAGTTCGATATTATCATTATCGACACGCCACCATCGCTTAGCTTTATGACTTATAACGGCTACTTTGCTGCTACGAGTGTTATTTTTCCATTGGCAGCGAACGAGAATGATATTGATGCGACATGTAATTACTTCGCAAACTTACCTGAAGTTTGGGCACTTCTGGATCAATATGGTCATGAAGGATATGACTTCATGCGTATGCTAGTGACTAATTATCGTCAAACTGTATCGAACACTTCTTTGCTCAATCAATTAAACCGTTCATTTGGTGAATGGTTGTACCCAACTCAATTTAAGCATTCGGAAGCTGTTCAGCTATGTACTTCGATGATGAGTACAGTATTTGATCTCGCTGCTAGTGAATATCCTAAAGCCAAAAAGACACTCAGTGACGCGAGAACCAATGCTTTTGAAGTAGCAAGTCAGATTTATCGCGATGTAGATAACGTATGGAGTAAGAATAATGGTTAAGAAAAAACAGATTCTAGGCATCACTGGCGACCAGAATAATGTTAAAGAAGCTCAGCTTACTACAGCGAAGAACAACCTTGAGTCATTGCCTGAAAAACTAAAGCAGGATCTTAAAGCTACAGGCGGTGATTTGCATTCATATTTACGGGATACTTTTGGTGTGACAGCAGGAGCTAAGGAAGTTAATTGGAAATTAGCTTCTGGTGCTACTGCTATGTTTTTGGAAGTAGAGTTGACTTATGAGCAGGTGAAGGAAAGCACTTTAGTTGAGTTTGATATCAATGGCCGAGATCAACAGTATCTTACGGCTGATAATCTCAATGATCTTTCTACAATGGATTATCAACAGTTTTACCCAGCTATTGCTATTCGTAAACATGGGAAGGTGAGTTTTTTAGATGGATCTCGTCGTAGAGCTTACTTTTTACTCCAAAAGGGACGAATTCCTCACTTTACTGTTTTGGTTAGTGATGATGATATTACTCCAGCAGATGCTAAAGCGTTGGCTAAATCCATACAGACAGCGAAGGAGCATAATCTTTACGAATTAGGTAAGCGATTTCTGCTAATGAAGGATGCTGGTATGACTCAGCAGGAGATTGCTAGTTCATTCTCCATATCTCAGTCGCGAGTATCTAAAGCAATGAAAGCAGCTACTATTAGTCAAGAACTATATGCGTTGTTTTATGATATTAATGAGCTATCTGGAGCTGATTATGCCGAGTTAGCAAAGATTGATACTTATCTTTTAAGGAGTGAGAAGAACTATCTGTCGAACTTGGATATTGAGAAAGGCAGTGTAGATAGTGTTATGGTGCAACTTCGTAAGCTTGTGAGTAGTAAGACAGAAAAACCAAAGCCTGTCACAGTTTCGTTGGTGACTTTTGAGGATAAGAATAAGTTTGCCAAAAAAACTTACAACAAAGATACTCGGCGTACAACATATGATTTCCAAAGACTGACTATGGTTCAGCAAGCGCAAATTGATGAGGCTATTTCTAGGCTGATGGATGATATATTTGGTAAGAAATAAAGCCAATTTCGTGGATTATTCCGCCGGAATATTCGTGGGTTTTGGCTGCGAGTGCGTTGCTATACCATGGATTATTCCGCAGGAATATTCCATCTAAATCTGCCAAGTTTCCTCCACTGACATTGAAATTTCCATCAAGGTGAGCAACGCTAGCTTCTTAATGAAATTACTGTGCCGTAAACACTCCGAATAGATTTCCTGTATGTGTGAACTGTCATGTAAGCGTCTATAAATAACTCTTAGAACATCAAGTCTGATTTCACCTATGCTCTTTTCGTTCCAAACCCATAACTCTTTAGGGACTAGTTTGAATACCTTGTGGTGAGGTGCCTCTTCTTTGGGGAGACAATAGACACGATGATACGGCCTATGACTTTTTATTTTGTAACTAAGCGCGCTATCTTCAATGAGGTTAAATTGATCGACTGTGATATCGACTAAAATTCCGTTGCTCTCTATCCACCAATGCCTCACTTCACCGCTTCGCTTTTTTGATGCACCACAAACAAGGTATATAGGCTTGTTATAGCCTTTTTTATTTAAGTGATAACAGAGTAGCTGTGAAGCTTGAGCGCAAGCTCCTATTGGAAAATCGGTGTCTGATGTTGACCCTATTCTATCCCTTACCCACGTTGCTTCTTCATATAGATTTACCATAAAAAATCTTACTTACATGTGGTTCAATAACATCGCTATTCTGCCGAGTGTACGACTATATGCGCCTGGTGTGTCTCTCCGTTCCACTCCTTCATCTCCGCAAGGAACAGGCCGTGACGGTTGATGACATCGATGAGCTCCGGTGCTCGCTCTAATTGAATCAGCATTGAAAGCGGCGCTACCTGATTGTTTTCATCGTTAAAACCATGCTCTATCTGCTCTTCAAGCATACAAAGAACTCCTGGTTCAGCTTCGCTTCCTTCATCAAACAAGCGAGACCCAATTCCTTCTGTGTCATAAAGGTATACCAGTAAACTATAAAGCTTCTCTGCTCCCACTAACTTTGTTTTGCTGGCTTGCGTGTTTAAGTCGTACAGCTTCATCTCTAAATTTCCTCCCTTTCTACGTGCCACGTTCAGCATCAACTTGATGTCTTTTTTGATGTTCGATAATCCCTTGTTATTTACCTTGGGCTTTAAGTATTTGATGAGGGTTTCATTTCGGGTACTAATCGGGACATAGCGATTTGATGCTGATACCTTAATTAGTAAGTAAAGCAAAGCGTTAGTCACTAAGTTATGAAGATTGTGGTAATACTCAAAATCTCGTTTGATTTGCATCGCTGTTTTAGGCTGCTCTATACATGATATGAAATATGGGTGCTCGTTGGTCTGCATCATCACAAGACTGAATCAGGAAAGGGGCTTCCTGTAACCCCTTTCCTGTCCAGCTTACTTCACCATTGTTTCGTAGACAACGAAGCGTGCCAGAAAGTCGGTGTGGGCATCCTTGTAACACACCTCACAAAGTGAGTTTCGGACAAGCCATACACCCACCAACACAGTGATACAAATCACTACTAATCCCGCTAAGGCGGTTTTACTTTTTGGCATTTTTCATGTCAACGCAATTCTAAAGTGTCACCTTATCGGTGACACTCTTGGCTTAGTTCGACTCTTCCAGGGATGATCGACTTTTGGTTTGTGACCAAACTTTGAACTATAAAGAATCTTTTCCTTCGCTTTCTCGACGGTGTGGTGAACACTCTTCTCGTCATCCAAAGGAAGTGAATCTGGACCATCAATAAATTTGTGCCATTTCAGTTCTCGTCCCTCACTTAGAATCGTTAAATCACCATCAAACGATTCACAGATTGTTATTGTTGAACCTCGTAGACGATACCCTCTACCTTCCTCCACAATTTGATATTCACAGTTTCTAAATTGGAACGTTAAATTCTTTGAAAGCTTCCGAATATGGTGTAAGCGAAAAACTAAATCTAACTCTTCTTCTGTGTGTAGTACGGGACGGTGAGCATCATCTGAATTGTGTGCTGCTGTGGCAAATCGTTGATTGTATTTAGCTATAAATGTTGGCAGATAAGAATTTGCCGTTTCCATATCGTTTATCCCCTCCAATCGAAGCTCTTTTACGAGTCGGTCTTGGAGTACACCATTAGCTCGTTCAACTCGACTTTTGGCTTGAGGACTATTTGCATGTATCGGTTCTATTTCTAGTGTTTTCATCGCTCTAGTGAATTGGGTTAACTCACCATCACAATTTGGTAAGCTGATACGGAAGATACTGTGTTTATCTGAATATAAAACGATTGGGCGACCATGATTCTTCAAATAGTCTTGTAACGTTTCCATAGTGAGCTTACGGGAAGATAGCTTACCTTAGGGTTTTAATTTGGTTTTACTGAAGTACAGATTCTACTATTAAGGAAACGTACTTATGACAAAACCAGACATCCTCCTCCAGACGGCTAAAGACTTCGAAGATTGGAGAAATCAACGACCTCACCAAAGCGTACCTATCCCAGACTCATTGCGCTATCGAGCGATTCACTTACTTGAAACCTACTCCACGACACAAGTCACCAGATCCTTGCGGTTATGTGGCTCCCAAATTAAATCTTGCCGTAAACAGTTTGAACACCACTCTGAAGAAGCTTCTGAGTTTATTGCCTTACCCGTTGTTACTGAACCGCCCGAGACGTCAAACCTGTTTGAGATTGAAGTGAAGTTATCAGAGCATACTTCACTTCTTATGCGTGGTGATGTGTCCGTTGACTTACTTAGAACACTGATACAAGAAGTGAGGTCTTAACATGATTCACCTAACCGCTCAATCTCATATCCTTATTGCCATTCAACCTGCTGATTTTCGATGTGGGATTGATGGTCTCGCGGCTTTATGCAAGCAAAGACTCTCGCAAGACCCACGTAATAACAGTTTGTTTGTATTCATTAATCGAAATCGAATGATGGTGAGAGTGTTAAGACGGCTCTGGATTTTGGTTAATGACCAAACGGTTATCAAAAGGCCGTTTTCAACATTGGCCTCGGCATCATCAAGATAACATCACCGTCATGGCAGCAAAGCAGCTTAAAAGGCAGCTTAAAAGGCAGCTTACAGGTCAACCTCACTGGCAGAAAGTATGACGAACTGACCATTTTTATCACCTATTTTCACGATCTTAATGATCGACTTGACTGATCATATGAAGTCGTAATAGTAAAGAAGACCTCGTCGTTTAATAAGGCTGATATGACCCAAACGTATACCGATATCGACAGCAAAGAGCTGGATGCGCTGATGCAGCGTGTCCAAGAAGCCAAAGACCACGATCTGGCCTTGACACCTGAAGACTATCAAACACTGCTCAATGCGTTGAAAACATTAGCCGCTCTTCAAGAGCGTCTGTCAGACAACGATATTACGTTACATAAATTACGTAAATTGGTTGGGATGGTCAGTTCATCAGAAGCGATGAGTAGCTTGCTTGGAAAAAAAGGCAAAACAACCAATAAAAACAGTGGTCAGAAAAGATCTAAATCTAAAAACAACAACCCCAAAACCGCATCTGTAAAGCCTAAGGTGACTCAACACTCGGTAGACGACTTAAAAAAAGGGGATACATGTCCTGATTGCCAGCAAGGTAAGCTATACAAGTATGACCCAGCGACATTGTTGCGTATAACAGGTCAAAGCCCTTTTGTACCAGAGCAACACGTCATGGAACGTTTACGTTGCAATGCTTGTGGTCAGTATTTTACGGCTGACTTGCCAACGGAAGTACTTGATGATGGAGAGCCAGGTCAAAAATATGGGTACAGTGCACGCACTCTAATGGTTTTGTACAAATTTTTTTCTGGGACGCCTTACTATCGTCAAGGTAGCCTTCAATCTATACTGGGTGTAAACTTAAGTGCTTCAACCGTGTTCGACCAGAGTGAACATGTCGTTAACAGCTTAGGACCTATCCACAACGTCTTGTTACAACAAGCGGCTAATGCTGTGCACTATTACCTTGATGACACCAGTAATCGTATTTTAGAACAGGTGCCTGTACTAAAAGCGCAGCGCAACAGTGATAAAATGAGAAAACGCACGGGTGTTTATAGTTCAGGCCTCGTAGCAAACTTAGTTGATGGTCATAATGTGGTGCTATATCAAACTAATATAGGGCATGCTGGCGAGTTTATTGATGAAATCCTCCGTCATCGAAACTCAAGTCTTCCCCCACCGTTATTAATGAGTGATGCATTGTAAGCGTCTTTAAATCGACACCTACAATGGAATGAGAAATAGTGCTGTCATATCGAAAAAAGCCATGAAATCAATCGATTTAATTCCTTATTACTTTTTATGAACCCAGACTAGTATGAGGGAGAAGCATTGTTCAACGTATATAAGGTTAATATTAATGAGAAAGACTTTATCCACCCTCAGCATTGTGCTTGCGCTATTTTCAGGTGCGTCGCTTGCTGCTGATAACTACATACTAGATTCAAAATTATCCTCAGTCAGCTTTGCCACCATTAAAAATCAGTTTGTTGTAGAACCTGCGACAATCGATACCCTCACAGGCACGCTTAACAGCGAAGGACATTTTAATGTGTCTGTTGACCTAAACAGCATTGAAACAGGTATTCCTATTCGTAATACGCGACTCAACGAAATTTTCTTTGAATCAGCAAAGCATGCCCCTGTGAGAGTTGTAGGTAAAGTAGATTGGACGACGTTAAATGAAGGTTCTCACAAGCTTAACGTTCCCGCAGACGTAGTTCTGTTCGGAAAGACCAAATCCGTAGAGTTCCCTGTTGTAATACATAATACTAGCGATGCTGTGATGGTTAGCTCAAATGCACCTGTCATTATCGGCGCTTCAGATTTTGGTATCCCGACTGAAAACTTAACAAACCTAGCAGCAACAGTTGGTGGTATCAAGATTTCAGACCGAGTCCCACTTACTCTAAATCTCATTTTTAAAAAGTAGTTAGATAGTAAGCTAGCACCAACACAGATACCGCCAACTAAAGCGGTATCTGTTATTCGAGCTGTATTTTGCTACGAGGAGGATTATTCTGTTTGTGGCATGTTCCAAGGAAGCAGATGACGATGCTCATCACCGCATTTCAACTTAGGGATTTCTCGCAGTACGTATTCTAGATAGTCATACGGTTCGCAGTCGTTTGCTTTTGCCGTTTCGATAAGGCTATACAACACGGCGCTGGCGCGTGCGCCATTGTGAGTATTGCTAAAGAGCCAGTTGTTCCGTCCAACCGTGAACGGACGCACTGAACGTTCCGCGCGATTATTATCAAGACTTAATCGACCATCATCAACCACACGCCTCAGCTTTTCCCATTGATTGATACTGTAATTTATCGCGACTCCAAGCTTGCTCTTAGGTAGCACCTGAGTTACGGACTTATCTAACCAAGCTTTGAACGCCTTCAGTAATGGCCAGGTCTTTAGCTGCCTCTGCTGATAGTGTTCTGCTTCGGGTTTATCTTTTATCTCTTGCTCGATGCAGTAGAGTTTCTGGAACCATGTGATTGCCCACCGGATTTTGCCACCTTTACCTTGCTTTCCTTTTGCTGACTTTGCTCCGCTTCAATGAACTTGCGTCTTGCATGCGCCCAGCAACCAACCAGTTTTGCTTCCGTTTTTTCATAAGCTTCGTATCCATCGACATGCAGGTAACCACCGTAATTCGATAAGTACGAAGCTGGACAGTGGTGTCCACGGCTTCCGTCTTGGTAATCGAACAAGACGATACCCGGCGATTGCGCATCGCCTCCTCGGTCACGGCCACATCCGTACAACCAGATGTAGCTTTTCTTTCTCTCATCATTCAAGACAGTCAATGTGGTTTCGTCAGCGAACAGCACCTCTTGAGTAAGTAACGTCTCTTTGAGTAACGCGATGAGCGGCTCTAACGTCTCCACACACTTCACTATCCACTGACTCATCGTTTTACGGCTCAGCTTGATACCATATTGACCGAACAGCGACTCTTGTCGATTGAGAGGCAGTGCATAGTGGTATTTGTTTGCGATGATTTGCGCTAACAGAGACGGCGTAGCGAAGTTTTTGGGGATAATGGATGGCGGTGGCGGCGCCATCACCACCGTGTTTTTCTCCCCTTGTTTGTCACATTGGCGACAGACGTACTTAGGTCTTTCTATCACTTCGACATACAGTTTGGCTGGGAGGTATACCAGTTTTTCACTGGTGCTTTCACCCATCTTACAAAGCGTTAATTGGCAGCTTGTGCAGACTTTGTCTGAGTCTGGCACATCGACTACGATGTGTTCACGCGGCAAGTCTTCGGGCAGTTTAGGGCGACCACGACGAGAGTCAGATGACGTATTTTACTTGTCATTCTGCGGAATGATTTTTTCGATCGCTCTCTACATCTTCTTCGATGTCATCCGTTGCGGCATGACTTTCCGCCTCGTTGAACTCTAGGTCTTGAGGGGGCATCGTCTCACTGCTGGCGCTAAAGCGTTTACGTCGTGCTGAGTTAAGCTTTTCGACCAGAGATTGGATGGTTGATTCACTCTTGATTAGCGATTGGCGAAGCGCATGTCCAGTCGATTCAAGCTCTTCTATTTTGGCATGCAAGAGAGCGATGTCATGTTGGGAGGTATCATTCTTCATACAAGAAAGACCAACATAGGCCAGGCTAAGTTCCTCATCTGCTGTTGTTTTCTAGCTGAGGCTTTGGTAATCCAAGGCGCGATGTGGCTTTATTTTTTCGATGTCGAGTCCGTCGAGTAACCATTGCCACTGCTCTTGTGAGAGTGACAAGGTGGTTCCGTGCATCTTTCGTGGCCAAGAGAACTTGTCTTCTTCCAGGCGCTTTTGCCAAAGGCAGAAGCCGTTACGTTGCCAGTAGAGTACTTTCAGCTTATCGCGTGTACGATTACAGAAGACGAACAGTGCTTCAGAGAATGGGTTAAGGTTCATATGTTGCTCGACGATCAAGCTTAATCCATTGATTCCTTTTCTAAAGTCAACCGGAGCTTTGTGTAGATAGATTCAGTGACATCAACGAACATCTTCATTTTGCCACCTCTCGAAGCAGTTCAGCGATCCACACAAGCGTAACAGAGGTGGAGATATGAAGCTGACAATCACCGGCTTCTAAACGTAGAGATGGTAACACCCCTGACTTCCGATGAGGTTTTGGCTCAGAGCGTTGTTCCGCATCAGGTTTGGCAACTTCAATAAAAGGTTCTGGCTCTGAAGGCTCTACAGTTTTACGTTGTTTATAACGATTATTGGTAAAAGTCTTGATATTGATGTCGTGGAGCTGACAGAACTCGGAAGGAGAGAGACCACTACTATCAAATTCTTGGAGATATGCAGCCATTCTTGTGGCTTTCTAACCCGGCTTCGGTATTGAGTCATGATGGTTACCTGTTCATTTATGGTATTGAACAGGCAGGCTATCTATCTTTATCGTTTCATTGAAGGTGTCGATTTAAAGACGCTTACGTTTTAGTGAGGTTCTCTCGGATTTTGTGCTCTAAGCTAGCGTAAACGAGTAAGCTTAGCGTCATGATCATCAGCAGCGCCTCGATTCGCTGAGGCTTCTTCAGGAAAATTGATGATGTCAGGAACTCAGGGCTTTTCAAAAAGCGAAATCCACGCTCTACCTTTTGCTGTGACTTGTAATGCTCAAGTAACGCAGCCATTGTTAGATCGACGCAATCAGTATCGTTAGTTGCGAGAATAAACATGCCTACTTTAAGCTGGCTAGTTTCACTTTTTCTAAATCAGTATAAGGCGTAACGTCTATCAAATAGTGATATCCCGTTGGCTTTGCGTCTTTTTTCGGTCGGCCGCGACCTGAATAGATTGGCTCTTTAACGATGGTTGATTGCGTAAAGCCAAGCAAATGACACTGGCTGGCGAAGTCGCTCATTGCTTGCTCGGCATCCACTGCGCAAGCAAACTGCTTTTTCATTAGTTGCCCCAACACTTTCAGCTCTTTGGTGATATTTTTGTCTAAGTTTTTATAGAACGTTGCTTCTTCTCGCTTGGTTGCTTGATCGCTATGAACTAACAACCACTTCTGAGATACCGAGCCATAATCAGCGTCAACCCAACAGCCCGAGTAGCCATTACCGATACGGCTCAACTGCTCTGATTCAAGGCTCATGAAGGCTTCTTTGGCTGACTTAATCGTCATTGGAACACGCGTAATAAACTTCTGTTGTTGCTCGTCCAGTGAACGAATGCTTTCTTCGGTGTATAGAGCTGTATCAGCGATGAAGTAGCGACTGTTTTGAGCTGCTTTTAGGCAATGAATATGTCGCTTAGTGACCTCTGAAAATGCCTTAGCATCATTGGTGTTGCCACTGAGTGCTTGCATGTAAACAGGCAGGCCTGCTTGGTTTTCACAAATCAGCTCAAGGACCACTTGGTTTAGCTCTGGACGGTGGTCTCGGCTGTAGCCTTTTACCAGTTTGATGGCATTAAGATCTTCATCTTGGGCGTATTCACCATCGACGTGAAAGTTAGTGATATCAAGGTGGACAGAGTCAGTTCTAAGTCCAAGATTATCAACGACATGCTCTGCAATCGCGTGATAAAGTGCGGACACATCTGCTTCATACAAAGCATCTAACGTACGTCCGAGTACATCGTCAGTTAAATGGTGAGCTTCAATATCTTTAGCGAGCAACTTGGCAACAGGCTTCGTCTCAAAAAAGTCAGAGAACATATGTAGGGTTCTACTGTGAAAGCCAAGGCCATTAAGAATCATTGCTAAGACAGCATCGCCGTGTGAGACGTTATGAACTGAGTACTTGGGAATGATGCGCTCAATAATGCCTGGTAAATCGACTTCATGACAGAAAGCAGCGATTAGCCCTAAGTGGTCTAGGCGTTTAATGACAGGTTGAGCAGCAGACATAATAAGTGACCGTTAAATAACAGTAATAGATCAAAGCTGGGGATCACGGTCAAGAGGTCTGTCGTACTAAAAGTTGCAAACGATCACTGGATCACATTATTTTAATTCTGAAATTGGCTGCGGAATGACGGTTTAATGTATAGCTGTAGTGAAGAGAATAAGGTCACTAAAATAAAGGCTTTGTGAATACAAAATTGGAAGGGTTTTCTGTATCGGTAAATTCGATAATATTTGTACGTCTAGCTGCCGCACATTAAACTTTTTACCATTTCGGGGGATGGGCAAAAATAGCCAATTTGTTTTTTTTGAGTCGAGTAGTTGCGCTAAGTACTGGTGAACTTCAAGCGTTTTGTCTCCCGCAGGAGCGGCGGAAAATTCGATATCACGAAGCAGTTTTGGTAGAAAACGCCGAACTCGCCCGTACTGTTCAACCATCTCTTCATGAAAATTGTCATCATAAGGTCGGGCTAACTCGTGTACGGTAGAAACAGATTGCGCTAGCTTTTCCCGTGAAAATTTAGCAAAGACTGACGGACGTAGCGACTCATCATCTAAGTTCTCGTCTAGCAGCAGAGCGCAAACTTTGGCTAAAGCTAGTGCAGATTTATCTAAATCTTTCAGAGTGCGAAGACGCTTTTGTCTCAATTTATCTTCAGGGCAATCACACCGAAAACACTCTGTCACCTCGCAGAGTTCCTTGATGGTTAGGATTGAAATTCCTAACCATCCAGTTAGTTGTTTTGTAACGAGGTTTAGGCATGAGGCTACGACGATTGATGGGTGTAGCCGAGCAGATCGTAGCTTCTAGATTTAGTTCCATCGAATTACGCAACAAAGCCCTTAAACGTGTATATATTGTTAAAGTCTTACCCAGTCTTCAATAAAATCTTCTTCATCCCAAACGTTTGAATTAGTATTTTTTCTAATAATTCCAACGGTCAGCTTTTTACTCTCAAGTAGCTCTACCTGATTTAGTTTACCATAATGAACTTTATTTTTTGAATGAGGTGCAACAACTTGGTATACTTTCCCAATATCACTACTTTGAAATAAATCAGGGAATTTTTTGATATCTTTTTTAGTAACAATAAACTTGCGATAAAAACTAATCCCTTTAGATATACCATGTCTAATATATATAGGTAATTCGTCAGTAACGGCTGCAATGAAACTAGAATAAGGAGAGTTATCGTAATGTGAGGCTTTTCGTATGTTTTTTGTGAAGTAGTTGTATGCTAGTTCATACTCAACTGGATTTGTTATTCTATCTATAAGTTTATTTCTGCACATCTCTTCACCATTCCACCCAGCCGTAATATCGCACAAAGGGGCAATTGTACTTGTGTTTGTAGTTGTTCTTCTACGTTTTTTAATTAAATAAAACTTCCCATTTTTAACAACCCCTCCAAACTGTCCAGAAAATAATCCATCATCCAGTCCCCTCCTAAAAATAACATTATTATGATTGGATTTAATAACCAACATGTGGTTCCCACTTGTGTTCGTGTAACATACTTCCTCATTACTATTCACCGTAACTCTAGGGGTTCTTTTATATAAGTCTGGGTTATTTAAAACCCAATTAAGTTTTAATTCACGAGCATCAAAAGAATATGAATAGTTGCTGTTGTTAGATGAAGATATACAAAAGTATCCAGTCTCAAACTTTGGTGGAGTATAGCAATAATCTTCAGAATTTTGTATGTCATCATATTTACATAATTATTTATATAGATACTCGATAATTGATTAAGTATAGCCCCAAATGCACTAGCAAGATTATTAGCCTTTGGCCATGATGGACTTTTAGGTAAAGAAAATGGTTTCTTCATTTGCTCTAATATTACTCTTTCAACTACTACTTTTCTAACATCTATAGAAGTTAGTAATGTATTTGTGTAAATAGGCTCCAATTGTGATGAATAAGCACTAGTTGGAAGGGTAAGTAAAAAATAAACATTTTTCTTTTCATATATTTACTCCAATTGTAAACTTTGCTCTCAACAGTAGTTTTTTCGAGAGACTTCTTTGTTGAAAATAATTCTTCCATGTTGATCCATCTTACAAACTTGGAAAACGTTTTTTGCTAAGTCGATAGCGAACACCGTAGAATGAGTCATGTATGGGCTTCCTTGTAAAAGTGTCGTTACTTATTACGTTACTCCGGGAGATAGGAAGTCCATACATCTTGGCACTTTAGCTGTAGCCATTTTGAACTAGCGATTTGCTCCTTATTATTCTGGAGTAAATGTGGTTATAAACATATTAGGATGGTATGGGTTGGCCCTTTTTTTGTCCGTGTATATTATAATGGTTATAGCGTTTGTGTAAAAATTAACTGGACTTGAAAACTCTAATATAAATTTCATATTTAAGTCATACACACCTTCTTCGCCTGACGGTTATTTTCTAAGTTCATAGGAGAGAGGCTATCTCCGTCAATACCATAAATTCTTATTGTGTTTGTCTCTGGAACTTCCCCTTGTGCAGCTGGGTGTATCCCCCCCATGAGCCTTCATTGATATAGTAAAAATCTTTATTTGAAAAGGCAGTTGACGATATTACAGGCTCGAGTGAAACTTATAGTTTACTTCAAAGTCATTAAAGTCTATTACTGCACCATCACCTCCAGCAAATGGTAACCCTGAAGGAGCAAAAAGGGTTTGACCCGAAAGAGTAATTTCATACTTAGTACTAGGGAAGATTTCCTGAACAGTGTATCTGGGGTTTTGGTGCAGAGTATCGTAAGCGAATGCTTGAATTGATACTAGCAATCCACAGATAAGGCTTAATATTGGTTTCATTGCTATCCTCCACTTTTAATTGTTGATGCCATTTTTGTTTATAGCTTATAGTCTTACACCAAAATCAACAGGTTTCATATGACCCTTGGTTCATATTTTGGACAATAATCACACTATTTGGGGTTCTACGCCGAAACCGCCGAAATTTCCTTCACCCTAGCTTGAGACCCGCAACCAACTCATCTAAGTGGCTTTGTTTCCTAAATCAGGGAACTAAAT
>NZ_AJZD02000208.1 GCF_000272105.2 Vibrio splendidus 12E03 | reverse complement strand
TTGACTCACATTAGTATTAAAATCTGAGATATAATCTGTATATTTATATAGAAAACCGAACAGTTTAGTTCTTATATTATAATTATGAGCAGTACATACTAGTTTGTATTTTTTTCTTGTTAATAGTTTTAAAAATCTAGAAAAAACAATTGAATGTGGTAAATGAGAATGAACTACATCAGGGTTAAATTCATCTAATATGTTTTTATACCTAAATAAACAAGATGCAAGCCCGAAAATATTACTCATATTTAAAGATCTTACTTCACAAAAATCGACTTGGCTTAATAGTTCATCCGGTTGATTTTTCAACCGTATAATTAAAACAATGTTACCTCTTTTATGGTGTTCTTTTGCAAGCGATACAATTTGTTTTTCGGCGCCACCTACACCGAAAGAATTAATGACATAAGCTATTTTCACTATATAGCATCCTTTCCTTTAAATTGAGATTTCCACTCATTTATCTCTGTAAGTGGGATAGTAATATCTGTTGAAAATTCAGAGTTAATCATAATTTCCAACTCTGATGAGATGTTATTTTTCTCAATCATATTTATATTAAAATCTTTCTGTTTCTCTTTAGCCCTATTATCTATTCCAATAATAATACTTCGATTCAAATACTGAAGACTTCGAATTCCCGCATGTAATCTTGTCCCAACAAAATCTATTTCTTTTTTGGACAATAGGTCGTCATATAAATCTAATTGTGGTGGAATTATAACTATTTTTTGTTTGTTATTTTTCAAAGAAAGTGATTGAAAGTACTCAAAATCGCCTCTACCTTGCAACCAAAGATAAACCTCTTCATAATTATCGCAAAGAATGTCTATCATGACTTCATCATTGAGCTTATCTTGGCGGTAATCGGTAATTGTAAACACTACTTTATTCGACTTTTGTGACTTTATTTTCGAACAATGATCAGGAGTCAATTTCCACATTGTAGCACAAGCTGTATTTAGTACATTTTTAATACCAATTTCTTCAAGTTTTTCTTTTGTGTATTCATCTCTTACAGAATGAATTCTTTCAGAACTCAATAAGTGACGATAGGCTAACTTTGAATATAAAGATGTATTTTTTTGATAATCGACCCACCCCACACCTAATGTGATCAATTTTTTCATTCTGATTACATCAAGAGGCCCGACATTCCATTGACCTGACTTAAAGAATTCACCCGTTAAAATATTTGATCCACATAATAATCTCTCTGCGGCTTCATTAAAATAGTGAATACCAATAGAACTAGTACCATCATGCGTGGACGCTTTGATAAATTGTTGCTCTGCAAATATAGGTGCTATTTGCTCGTATATAGATCTATTGATAATTTCATCACCAACATTTAGAGACATAACACTTGTATCATATAAGGCGATTACAGATTCGTTCTGCTTTGAACCGGTAAATTTATTTATACCTGTTCTTTTGATTACTTTATTTAACATAAATAGACCTAAAAAATAAACTTCTCATACGATGAGAAAATATAAAAACAATGATTAGTGATAGTACCCAAGAAAGTAAAGCGGACACAATCACTCCATCTATTCCAAAATATGGAATAAGCATTAAATTAAGTACAAAATTAAAAGATAATCCTAAAAAGTTTCTAGTGAAAGCAATTCTACCTAATTCCTCTGCGACTAATACCCTTCCAATGGAAGACGAAATGAATATTAATAATATCAATGGACTCAGTAATCTAACAATGTAAATGGCTTGATTAAACTTATCTCCATAAAACACATTAATCGCTAGAGGGGAAATATAGAAATTTAAAACACTGAATAATACGCCTAGAAAGATCGTAAAAAACATAAGATTTCTTATTATATTAATATAACGCTCATTATCATTTCTGCTTATAGATAATTCTCTTGAAAATGATAGGTTAAAAGCGGATGACATTAACACGAATATACCAACGACCTTCATAGCTAAAGCATAGTTTGCAACATTTTCTAATGTCATCATTTTTGCCAATAAAATTTGGTCTACTTTACCGAACGCAACAATAGAAAAAGAAGATAGTATAAAATATATTCGTAATTTAACCAGTCCAAATATTTCCAATAAATATTTGGCTCTCACACTTCTGAATTCGACAAGAAAAACACCACCAGCGACAGTAAACAAAACAAACATGTCAATGATATAGAAATATGGGATATTAGATTCATCTAAAAATAAAACTAACATCAACTTCATTATAAATGAAATTGATGTTGAAAAAACACCAATAAAGAAGTACTTCTTCTCTTTCTTTACGGTAATATTATAAATAGTTAATATGGTTATTGTTTTAAATAAAATCAGCGTTGAAATTACCGCGCCTACATATAAATTAAAATCGAGTAGCGATATAGCTATGATGGAAATCACATACCCAAACACACTACTGATCACTTTAACAATAAGGCAACTAAAATAATAATCTCCAATAGAAATTCGATCACTA
>NZ_AJZD02000207.1:4028-63859 GCF_000272105.2 Vibrio splendidus 12E03 | reverse complement strand
TACTCCCTTAGCAGGGGAGCGCCTTCGGCCTCTCGGCCACCTCACCGTCTTGCGGAGGCACATATTACGTTTTACCGAAAATATGTCAAACACTTTATTGAAAAAAATTGGACAAAAACACTCAACCGTTTGCTATTTAACCAAAGCGCTTGCAAATTGAACTTATAAGATTCAAATCGCGCTTTTTCCCTTAAAAATTAAGGTGAAAGATTGGCAATAATAAACAGCCGAAAACAATTATCTAATTTATCCAGCAGCAAGTGCTACCGCTGATGGCACAATACTACGGGATGCGTATTTTCGCCATAGGGGAAGCTAATAAATCTTGAGTTTTGCCAAACAAAATAGAGAGCAACAGTTCTGTTCAACCTTGTCTGTATCTCACAACATCACAAAGCATTCACTTCACAACTTTGAGCCCGATCCGTTATCCAACTCATCTATGTCATAATGAGTGTTTCGATTCCCCAAGATCAAAAAAGGCTAGCAACAATGCTAGCCTCTTCTCTACGCAAAAGTATTAGTAGTTGCCAGATGCAACGTTACCATTACCTTTTTCAGCTTGAATGCGCATGTAGATCTCTTCACGGTGAACAGATACTTCTTTAGGTGCGTTAACACCGATACGTACTTGGTTGCCTTTAACGCCTAGTACAGTAACTGTTACTTCATCACCAATCATCAGTGTTTCGCCAACGCGGCGAGTCAAAATTAGCATTCTTTGCTCCTTGAGTAATCTCTAAATTTATCTAGCTACGAGAGCATTATCCAACAAAAGTTATATTTTCGTAAACTATCGATTGAGTTTATTTAACCAAAATGCACTTCTTTTTTAGGATAACCCTGTGTTTCACGCGCTACGATGTATGCATTGTGTAATATGTTAGCAGCCATATCGACTTGCGTTGGTGATATCACCAAAGTTAAAGACTGCTGCTGCAATAAGTGATGCTGTACATCAATTTCGCCTTCAGACAACAATCCATGTGAACTGACCACAATTTCTTGTGTTCGGCTTCCTACCACAGTTAACAAACTAACCTGTTCACTATTACGGATTTTCTCGTCAAAAACTAGTTTTAATTTGGCACTTATGTCTTGTTTAATAATGAGTGCTGCCCGTTCTGTTTCCTCGATCACACTACAGACTTCGATCCCCAACAGTTGGCAATGTGAAATGAAAGACGGTAAGTCTTCATTCAAACACTCGATACGCACCATATCTCTTTGAATAGCGATACCAGCAATATCATTCAAACACTGATTCCCCGTGATCAATGTGCCCTCGCCTTGTTCAAAACTTGAAAGCACGCGCAATGGCACGTTGTGCTGCCATGCATACTGAACACACGGAAGATGCAAAACCTTAGCACCTCGGCGGGACATCTCTTCCATAGAAGGGAAGTCTAAAGTATCTAATTTTTGAGATTGCTTCACGACTCTAGGATCACAAGAGTAAACACCATCTACATCAGTATAGATCTGGCATTCTTTCGCCTGTAAGGCACCCGCAAGCGCTACCGCTGTAGTATCTGAACCACCGCGACCTAATGTTGTGATATCGCCTTTCGCATTGAATCCTTGAAAGCCTGCAACAATGACAATCTGGTTGTCATCTAACAGTGCTTGAATCGGGGCAGTATCAATACGCTCAATCGCTGCATTATTATGATTAGAATCCGTGTGTATCTTGGCTTGATAGCCAGTCATCGATGTCGCTTCATAACCTAACTTGTGTAACGTCATTGCTAACAAGGCCATGGAAACTTGCTCGCCAGCCGTTAACAGCACATCCAGTTCTCTAGCGTTTGGTACGCTATCAACTTGTGTGGCTAAGTTAACCAACCGATTTGTTTCACCTGACATAGCAGAAACGACAACCACAATCTGGTTCCCTTCATTTTTCGCTTCAATGATTTTTTCTGCTACATGATGGATTCGTTCAATTGAACCCACCGACGTTCCACCAAATTTCTGCACGATAAGAGGCATTTTCACCCGTCCTCACCTTCCCAAGACCAATGTCTATATATGACAAAAAAACACATACTCCGCGTCAGGGCGAAGCAATAAAAAATTAACCAAGGAGTCTAACGCCACCATTAGACTTCTTGGTTAATCTCAATCAAACCTTGTTTAAACACGCTTCCAATAGGCAAAATAAAAGATGCCCAATCAACTGATTGGGCATCTTTGTATCAATTACTTAAGCTTAAAGACGCTCTTCTAGCCAAGTACGCACAGATTTAAGTGCTTCTGGCAGTGCTTCAACGTCAGTACCGCCCGCTTGAGCCATATCTGGACGACCGCCACCTTTACCGCCAACTTGCTCAGCAACCATCTTAACAAGGTCACCCGCTTTTACTTTGCCGATTAGGTCTTTGGTTACACCAGCAATCAAGCCAACTTTACCGTCTGCTACGTTTGCGATCAGGATGATGCCGCTACCTACTTGGTTTTTAGCATTATCAACCATAGTACGTAGGTTCTTGTTGTCTGCGCCTTCAATTGCAGCAACCAAAACTTTAGTACCAGAGATGTCTTCTACTTTGCCCATGATGTTTGCGCTTTCTGCAGCAGCCATCTTTTCTTTAAGCAGTTGGATTTCTTTCTCTAGAGATTTCGCTTTCTTAGCTGATTCAGCAAGCTTCTCTTCGTAAGCGTTAGCCTGAGCCTCTACTGCATCTAGAGCAGCTTCACCCGTTACCGCTTCAATACGACGAATACCCGCAGCAATACCACCTTCAGAGGTGATCTTGAATAGGCCGATATCACCCGTGTTACTTGCGTGGATACCACCACAAAGCTCAGTAGAGAAATCGCCCATAGATAGAACGCGCACTTCATCATCGTACTTCTCGCCAAACAGTGCCATTGCACCTTTTTCTTTCGCTGACTCGATATCCATGATGTTGGTTTCAATCACGTGGTTCTTACGAACTTGTGTGTTAACCAAGCGCTCTACTTCTTTAATCTGTGCCGGTGTTACCGCTTCAAGGTTAGAGAAGTCAAAACGTAGATTGTCTGGCTTAACTAAAGAACCTTTCTGAGCAACGTGCTCACCTAACACTTCGCGCAATGCAGAGTGAAGTAAGTGCGTTGCAGAGTGGTTTAGTGAAATAGCAGCACGACGCTCAGCGTCAACGGTTGCTTCTACTTTATCGCCCTTAGCAAATACACCTTCTACTAGCTCACCGTGGTGCGCAAATGCGTTACCTAGCTTTTGAGTATCTTGTACTTTGAAAAGACCTGACGCTGTTTTTAGTGTACCAGCATCACCACATTGACCGCCTGACTCAGCGTAGAATGGCGTCTCTTCAAGGATGATGATTGCTTTGTCGCCAGCCGATAGTGAAGATACTTCTTCGCCGTCAACAAATAGCGCAGAGATTTCACCAGCACCTTCAGTTGCTGTGTAACCACAGAACTCAGTGTTGGTGTCTACTTTGATTGTCGCGTTGTAATCAGTGCCGAATTGGCCAGCTTCACGTGCACGCTTACGCTGTGCTTCCATCGCCTTCTCAAAGCCTTCTTCATCGATAGTAAAGTCGCGTTCACGAGCTACATCGTTAGTAAGGTCAGCTGGGAAGCCGTATGTGTCGTAAAGTTTGAAAACTGTTTCGCCGTCAAGCTCTTTGCCTTCAAGTGCGTCTAGTGCGTCATTAAGAATAACCATGCCGCGCTCTAGAGTACGACCAAAATTCTCTTCTTCAATGCGAAGTACTTTTTCAACAAGCTCTTGCTGTTTCTTAAGTTCATCTGCCGCAGAGCCCATCACTTCAGCCAGTACACCCACAAGTTTGTGGAAGAACACGCCTTGTGCGCCAAGCTTGTTACCGTGACGAACTGCACGACGAATAATACGACGTAGAACGTAGCCACGACCTTCGTTTGAAGGCATAACGCCGTCAGCGATTAGGAATGAACAAGAACGGATGTGGTCAGCAATAACGCGTAGCGATTGGTTAGATAGATCGTCATGACCCACAACTTCCGCTGTCGCTTTGATTAGCTTTTGAAATACATCAATTTCGTAGTTAGAGTGAACGCCCTGCATGATTGCAGAAATACGCTCAATACCCATACCTGTATCTACAGCAGGCTTAGGTAGCGGTTCCATTGTACCGTCAGCGTGACGGTTGAACTGCATGAATACGTTGTTCCAGATCTCGATGAAACGGTCACCATCTTCTTCAGGTGTACCAGGACGGCCGCCCCAGATGTGCTCACCGTGATCGTAGAAGATTTCAGTACATGGACCACAAGGACCTGTGTCACCCATCGTCCAGAAGTTATCAGACTCGAACTGTTTACCGCCTTCTTTGTCGCCAATGCGAACGATACGGTCAGCAGGAACACCTACTTTTTTGTTCCAGATATCGAATGCTTCATCATCTGTCTCGTATACCGTTACCAGCAGACGGTCTTTTGGCAGTTGAAGAGTCTCAGTCAGGAATTCCCAAGCAAAGCCAATCGCTTCTTCTTTGAAGTAGTCGCCAAAGCTGAAGTTGCCTAGCATTTCGAAGAACGTGTGGTGACGAGCCGTGAAACCTACGTTTTCAAGGTCATTGTGTTTACCACCCGCACGTACACAACGCTGAGCCGTAGTTGCTCGAGTGTAGGCACGCTTTTCGGCGCCTAAGAAGCAATCTTTGAATTGGTTCATACCTGCGTTAGTAAATAGCAGGGTTGGATCGTTATGTGGAACTAACGATGAACTGTCTACGATTTGGTGTCCTTTGCTCTCAAAGAACTTAAGGAACGCGTTGCGAACCTCATCAGTGCTCATGTACATGCAGCTCTTCCTGAAAATAGTCGAGTTAGAATTTTGCCGTATTGTAGATCATGGTTAAGGCTTCGACTAGTTTTCTTGTAGAAAAGACGCCCTTGGATAGGATTTTAGTTGGAATTAGCGAAAATGAAGAATATTCCACTAGGTTGTACCAAGTAGATATGAAGAAAACCGGTGTGATGAATGTTTATGGGGGAGGCTTCAATCAACTCTGATAAGTAAGAGAACGCACTGGGTATTACTGATTATAGAAGGCTAGCGCTTAGTGCAGATATGATTGAACTCTTCACTATTATTGGCAGAGAACAGATAAAGAAAATCACCTTCCAATTCAATATCATATTGAATCGTAAAACCCTTATACAGCGCCTGATTACGATTGATCATGTCATTCGGGTGTTTATGTCTGAAGTTCACTTCATTAAATACCATCTCTAAATGATTATCTTGCAATGTGTATTTTCCGACAAACACTACCTCTGCCGTTTCGACTGCCCCCTGCTGATTCACAGTTTGAATCCTATCGCTGACAAAAAAATCTTCGTCAGAACTAAATGAGTACAGCATAAATTCATTCAACTCAGAGTACTGCGCATACGATGGCGTAACAAAACCCAAATGTTTGAGGTTACACGCCCACTGACTCCCTCTTAAAGAGATAGGTTGAATGAGTAAGACAATTGTCAGAATCAATGCACCTAACGCTGAAATCATGACAAAAATTGCAGGCTTAGATTTTATCAATGCGTGACACCTTGTATCTGATTTGATTCTCTACTTACCTATCATCCACAGCAAGCATTGGAATTATAAGCGTAGACTGAAACCTGCTTAGGTTCAGCAAAATATTGTAATCCATAAAGTTTCGCCTAATTAGCAGTGAAGCCTTGGTGCCCAAAATTCACCAAGGCCTCTCGCTATGATTAAGCTTTCAGAGCTTCAATAATAGCGTTGTAGTTTGGCTCTTCAGTCACTTCCGAAACCAGTTCGCTGTGTAAAACTACATTATTCGCATCTAGTAGGATAACTGCACGAGCTGACAAGCCAGATAGTGCATGCTCTTCAAACTGTGTACCGAATGCTTTTAACAGCTCTGGATTTTTGAATACCGATAGCTGCTCCACGCCTTCCACACCCTCGCTCTCTTGGTAACGAGCAAGCGCAAATGGTAGATCGGTTGAAACCGTGTATACATCCACTGACTCTGATTTTAGCTCTGCTAGTTCAGAGATCACCTTAGTGCTGCTTGAACATACTGGTGTATCAACGCTTGGGAACAAGTAGATCAGTTTAAAATCAGCTTGTTTTTCTGAAATCGTTAGTGGTGCTAACGATACCGATGTCATTACTGGTGTAGTAAGTACTTCACCTTTTTGTGGGAAGTCACCTGCTAGTGCGATTTTATCGCCCATAAATGTCACTGTGTTCATGTTTATTCCTTTCAATGTAATTCTAAAAATGGCTGTTGTAGCTGACTGTGTTGCTATTATCTAAAGACATTCAAATCGAACATCTCTTATCTATATGTCATTCATAATTTGCACCTGCGAAGTCAGTAAAAACGTTTATTAACCCTCGGGCGCAAATTCAACGCTTAGGCAGCTTCGATTACTTTTCGTATTTGATTGAGGATAGGAACCGCATCGTCGAAACCAACAGAAAGAGAGAAATCAATTTCTTGATCAATATGCTGCTGAGCAACCTTTAGTAAGGTCACCTTGTCGCAGTGTTCAATACTCTTATCTTTATCGGCAAAAATCTTAGTAAGAGACTGAACGACATCCAGTTGAAAGGACTCTATGGAAGTGACGTCCTTATACTCTTGCAACAGCTGATTCACCGATTGAGAGTTTTTCTGTTTAATTTCTGGCATCCTAATTACCTTTAAAACAACGATTAGAAGTCAAGCTATCACCCAAGCTCGAGGCGGCATTACGTTAGCAACCAGCCATCGCTTCCACCACAAACCATTGCCAAACAAAAACATAACCACATAGCTAAATGTAATCTTTATATAACCAATGAGATTTTACAGTTACAGACAGCCCTCCTATGCTTAAAGTACCGCCCGCCAAAATGAACTCCATTTAAATTACTGAGCCCATGAATCAAACGCGTAATATCACCTATTCCGTCACTATTGATACTGAGATAAGGACGCTGACTCACCATCCAGTGGATATCACGGTCAGCATGCGCCCTCTACCATTCAAGGTTCTGTTGTACTTGTTAAAGCACCAAGATAGATGCATTTCGCGAGAGGAGTTATTTGAAGAGTGTTGGCAAGGTGTATTGGTTACCGATCAATCTCTAACCAACACCATTAGTTATATTCGCAAAGTATTCAAAAAATTAGACACCAACGAGCTCGAGCTCAAAACAATCAGTAAGCAAGGTTACTTGTTGGTGATTTCACCAAAGCAACAAGCTCCGCAAGTTGAAGAAATTAAGCCGTTCGCTGAGGCTGAAGTGCAACTTGAATTGGCGAGTGCAGACACTGGCATTGATGACGCAAAGATAAGCCCAGATTTACAACAACCAGTCAGTAATCAAAAAACGAAAACCAAGTTTCCTCGTCAATTTACGTTAAACTTATGTGCCCTGTGGCTGGGCATCATATTAGTCGCCTACTACTCCATTCATTACAACAAAGAACGAGCGCCATTTTTAGATAAAGACAACTACCAGTCCTATGCGTTTGGTAGTGCCACGCTTTATGTTCATGACCAATCAAATACAATCACTGCACCCGAAATGACCTCATACATCAATCACCTCGAGCTATCGCAGTGCAATGTAAAAAATATCTACATTCGTATCACTAATTCAGCTTTCCGAGACAACATCATTTCAATGTATGCTTTTGTTTTTACCAACAATCGAAAGAGTCAAAATATCTTCAAACAGAAGCTAGACGGCCTCAATATTTACCCATCCATTATTAATCCCTTACTGGAGTCCTTTTACTGCAAAGGCAAACCACAGCAATAAGTGATCTTGTCGCTCAAAAAATCAGTGGCTTAGCTTTGAGGGGGTTGCAGATAGCGAACGCCGAAATGAGAAACAGAGGAAGTGCGGTGAATGTGTCTGCCAATAAAAAAGCCCCGCATACAATGCGAGGCTTCAAGTTCTTAGCTAAGAGTAACGATTTAGATTAAAACTCTTCGTTCTCTTCTTCTTTCTCTGCTTCTTTCTCTTCTAAAACAGCAGGAGTCAGTAGCAAGTCACGAAGTTTAGTATCGATCTCTAGAGCAACTTCTGGGTTTTCACGTAGGTATTTACCAGCGTTAGCTTTACCTTGGCCGATCTTATCGCCTTTGTAGCTGTACCAAGCGCCCGCTTTTTCTACTAGCTTATTCTTAACACCTAAGTCGATAAGCTCACCTTCGCGGTTAAAGCCTTTACCGTAAAGGATTTGAGTTTCAGCTTGTTTAAATGGTGCTGCAATCTTGTTCTTAACAACCTTGATACGAGTTTCGTTACCAACAACTTCATCACCATCTTTAATCGCACCAGTACGGCGAATATCAAGACGAACAGATGCGTAGAACTTAAGTGCGTTACCACCTGTTGTTGTTTCTGGGTTACCGAACATCACACCAATCTTCATACGAATTTGGTTAATGAAGATAGCCATACAGTTAGACTGCTTAAGGTTACCCGTCAGCTTACGCATTGCTTGAGAAAGCATACGAGCCTGAAGACCCATGTGGCTATCGCCCATTTCGCCTTCGATTTCTGCTTTTGGTGTTAGTGCTGCTACTGAGTCAATAACAAGAACGTCGATTGCACCTGAACGAGCCAGTGCATCACAGATTTCAAGCGCTTGCTCACCCGTATCTGGTTGAGAAACAAGAAGTGCATCGATATCAACACCAAGCTTTTGAGCATAGATAGGGTCTAGTGCGTGCTCCGCATCAACGAATGCACACGTTTTGCCCACTTTCTGTGCTGCAGCAATAAGCTCAAGCGTTAGCGTTGTTTTACCTGATGATTCAGGACCGTAAACTTCTACGATACGTCCCATCGGTAGGCCACCAGCACCTAGTGCGATATCTAGAGATAGAGAACCTGTAGAAATAGTTTCTACGTCCATTGTGCGGTTATCACCAAGACGCATGATAGAACCTTTACCAAATTGCTTTTCAATCTGACCAAGGGCTGCGGCTAACGCTTTTTGTTTATTCTCGTCCATTTCTATCTCCACATAATCGGTTGTCTCAACAAGCGATCTAGAATCTATTTCTAACCCACATAGGGGTGACTAATTGGCTTTCATTATACTGTTGATTCATACAGTGTCTATACCTGTATGAAAATAATTTGTACAAATGTTACTTACCTTCCATTGATAGGTAATCATAAATAACTTGCAGGGCATGGTGCGTGGCTTGTTGGCGTACTTGTGATCTGTCGCCTGTAAATACATGCGTTTCTACTTTATCCCAGCCATTTAGCGCTTTCCACGCGAAGCATACTGTACCAACAGGCTTATCTTTGGTCGCGCCGCCTGGGCCAGCAATACCACTGATTGATACAGAGATAGTCCCGTTTGAATGTTGCAATGCCCCGCTCGCCATTTCTATTACGACAGGCTCACTCACAGCGCCGAACTCAATTAAGGTTTTAAGTTGTACACCTATCATCTCTTGTTTGGCTTCATTGCTGTACGTAACAAAAGCGCGATCAAACCACCCAGAGCTGCCCGCAATATCGGTGACAGCTGTTGCTACACCGCCGCCAGTGCAAGATTCAGCCGTCACTAACACGTGTTTGTGTTTAGCGAGTAAATGTCCGAGCTGTTCACTAAGGTCTTGAGTCATCTGCATCATCAGCTTCCCTTTATTTACTGTCATATCATTTGGATTCGCATCTTTTCGCATCAGCCGCTTTTCGCACGAAACGCTTTCACGTATCCTAAGCCGCAATAGAAATAAACGAAAGAAGTTAACTGTGAAAGCCGATCAAAAACATACTCCTATGATGCAGCAGTACCTAAAACTGAAAGCAGAAAACCCAGAAATTCTGCTGTTCTACCGCATGGGCGATTTCTACGAGCTTTTCTACGATGATGCTAAAAAAGCTTCTCAACTCCTCGATATTTCACTGACTAAACGCGGTTCATCAAACGGTGAACCTATTCCTATGGCGGGTGTTCCTTACCATGCCGTTGAAGGGTACCTTGCAAAGTTAGTGCAACTTGGTGAATCCGTAGCAATTTGTGAACAGATTGGTAATCCAGCAACTTCAAAAGGCCCTGTTGAGCGAGCTGTTGTACGTATCGTTACACCCGGTACCGTGACCGATGAGGCATTACTTTCTGAGCGCGTTGATAACCTGATTGCTGCCATCTACCATCACAACGGTAAGTTTGGTTACGCGACATTGGATATTACCTCCGGTCGATTCCAACTTTGTGAGCCAGAAACCGAAGAAGCAATGGCCGCAGAACTGCAGAGAACCTCGCCTCGTGAGCTACTGTTCCCTGAAGATTTCGAGCCAGTCAATCTAATGGCAAGCCGTAATGGCAACCGCCGCCGCCCTATATGGGAATTTGAATTAGACACCGCTAAGCAGCAATTGAATAAGCAGTTTGGTACTCGCGATCTGGTTGGCTTTGGCGTAGAAAGCGCGAAACTGGGTCTATGTGCGGCTGGTTGTTTGATCCAATATGTGAAAGATACCCAACGTACTGCCCTTCCACATATCCGTTCTTTGACGATGGATAAGCAAGATCACTCGGTGATCCTTGATGCTGCGACTCGACGCAATCTAGAGATCACGCAAAATCTTGGTGGTGGTACTGATAACACCCTTGCCGAAGTACTTGATCACACTGCGACAGCAATGGGTAGCCGTATGCTTAAGCGCTGGTTACATCAACCAATGCGCAATATCTCTGCACTCGATCAGCGCCTAGATGCGATTGGTGAAATGAAAGATTTGGCTCTATTCACAGAGCTACAGCCAACCTTAAAGCAGATTGGTGATATTGAACGTATTCTTGCTCGGTTAGCACTTCGCTCTGCTCGTCCACGTGATATGGCGCGTCTTCGCCAAGCAATGGAATATTTGCCAGAGCTTGCTGAAACACTGACGCAACTGAAGCACCCATACCTAACTCAACTTGCTCAATATGCTTCTCCTGTGGATGAGGTTTCTGAGCTGCTTGAGCGTGCAATCAAAGAGAACCCACCGGTCGTTATCCGTGACGGTGGTGTGATTGCAGAAGGCTACAATGCCGAGTTAGACGAATGGCGCGACCTTGCAGCAGGCGCAACCGAGTTTCTTGATAAGCTTGAGCAAGAAGAGCGTGAACGTCATGGCATCGACACGCTAAAAGTTGGCTACAACAACGTACATGGTTTCTTCATTCAAGTAAGCCGTGGGCAAAGCCATCTTGTGCCGCCACACTATGTTCGTCGTCAAACGCTGAAAAATGCTGAGCGTTACATCATTCCTGAGCTAAAAGAGCACGAAGACAAAGTACTTAACTCTAAGTCGAAAGCACTCGCTATCGAGAAACAGCTGTGGGAAGAGTTGTTTGACTTACTACTGCCGTATCTAGAGCGCCTACAAAATATCGCCTCTTCAGTATCTCAGCTTGATGTTCTACAGAACTTAGCTGAACGTGCAGACACCCTTGATTACTGTCGTCCAACCATGACAGAGTCTGCTGGTGTACAAATTCAGGCGGGTCGTCACCCCGTAGTTGAACAAGTGATGGACGAACCCTTTATTGCTAACCCTATCGACCTCAACGATCAACGTAAGATGCTGATCATTACAGGCCCAAACATGGGTGGTAAGTCGACCTACATGCGTCAGACCGCACTCATTGCGCTGATGGCTCATATCGGTTGTTATGTTCCAGCAGAAAGCGCGACGATTGGTTCTATCGACCGTATCTTTACTCGTATTGGCGCATCCGATGATTTGGCTTCGGGTCGTTCAACCTTCATGGTTGAGATGACAGAAACCGCAAACATTCTGCACAACGCGACACCAAATAGCCTTGTGCTAATGGACGAAATCGGCCGTGGTACCAGTACTTACGATGGTCTATCACTGGCGTGGGCAAGCGCGGAATGGCTAGCGAATCAGATCAATGCGATGACTCTGTTTGCAACGCACTATTTTGAGCTAACTGAACTGCCGAACCAACTTCCAACGCTGGCCAACGTCCACTTAGACGCAGTAGAACACGGCGACAGCATTGCCTTTATGCACGCAGTTCAAGAAGGCGCGGCAAGTAAATCTTACGGCCTAGCAGTTGCAGGGTTAGCGGGTGTACCAAAAGCAGTGATCAAGAACGCTCGCGCGAAGCTAACACAGCTCGAGGCATTGAGTATTGAGTCTCCGACATCGAAGCCAAGTGGTGTTGATATCGCGAACCAACTTAGCCTGATCCCTGAACCGAGTGAAGTGGAGCAAGCACTAGCGAATGTTGATCCTGATGATCTAACTCCTCGCCAAGCATTAGAAGAACTTTACCGCTTGAAGAAGCTGCTTTAGTTTCTTACCAAGTAGCTTGTTATGGCCGTACTGCTATTTTCATTAGACGGCATGAAATACCAAAGCCACAAACAAAAAAACGCTGACTTAAAGTCAGCGTTTTTATTTGTCTTCTATTTAGAGAAGCATCATCCGTTCAATTAGTCGTTTTCTACGTTGAACAGGTTTTCCATGTTCAGACCTTGCTTGATCAGAATCTCACGTAGACGGCGAAGACCTTCAACTTGGATTTGACGAACTCGCTCACGAGTCAGGCTGATTTCACGGCCAACTTCTTCTAGCGTTGACGGTTCATAGCCTAGTAGTCCAAATCGACGTGCAAGCACTTCTTTCTGCTTCGGATTCAGTTCATCAAGCCAGAATATCAGTGAGTTCTTGATATCGCTATCTTGAGTTGAAACCTCAGGATCTGAATTGTTGATGTCTGGAATAATATCCAACAGTGCTTTCTCACCGTCACCACCAATTGGCGTATCAACAGAGCTCACTCGTTCGTTTAGACGAAGCATCTTACTCACATCACCAACAGGCTTATCTAGCTTAGAAGCAATTTCTTCCGCCGTTGGTTCATGATCAAGTTTTTGTGATAGCTCTCTTGCGGTACGCAGATAGATGTTCAGCTCTTTCACAACATGGATTGGCAAACGGATAGTGCGAGTCTGATTCATTAACGCACGTTCAATGGTTTGACGAATCCACCATGTCGCGTAAGTTGAGAAGCGGAAGCCACGCTCTGGATCAAACTTCTCTACGGCGCGAATTAAACCTAGGTTGCCTTCTTCGATTAGATCGAGAAGTGCAAGGCCGCGGTTGCTATAACGACGTGAAATTTTTACCACCAAACGCAGGTTACTTTCGATCATGCGTTTACGTGCTGCTTCATCACCGCGTAGAGCTCGACGTGCGTATAGCACTTCTTCTTCAGCGGTTAGTAGTGGTGAGAAACCGATTTCGCCTAAGTAGAGTTGAGTGGCATCTAAACTTTTAGACGTAACTTCAACTTCTTCTTTTGCTTCGGTTTTCTTAGTGACTGTTCGTTTTGCTTTTCCAAGAGCTTCCGGTTCCGTGGTTGCTTGGTCAAGATCGAACTCTTCTTTGGTTACTGCATTGCTTATACTCATAACGCCTCCCCCTGGCGAAATTAGCATGACATTACAACTTCATATGTCGCTAAATGACTATGTCACTCCATACAATACGTAATTTTTGCATATTGTATTTAAGGTAAATATCGTTTTGGATTAACGGATTTACCTTGGTAACGAATCTCAAAGTGCAGCCTAACACTGCTGGCTCCAGAACTTCCCATTGTTGCAATCTTCTGCCCTGGTTTCACACTTTGCCCTTCAGATACTAATAGTCGGTCGTTATGCGCGTATGCACTTAAGTAATTATCATTGTGCTTCACAATCACTAGATTGCCGTAGCCTCGTAGTGCATTACCCGAATAAACAACCGTTCCCCCTGCAGTAGATACTATTGGCTGACCTCGCTGTCCTGCTATGTCTATGCCTTTATTTCCTTGTTCGCCTACAGAGAAATTCTTGATTACTCTCCCTTTAGTTGGCCATAACCATTTGGATACTTTATCACTTGTTGGTTTGGTGGACGGTGTAACATTCTGTTTACCTTTAGAACCAACATACTCCTTTGATTTGGATTGTTCAACCTTCTTTGGTGGATCTTTTTTCACCACTTTGGTGGTAGTTTGAGCTGGAGCCGGTTTAGAGTTTTTACTCTTTTGTGGTGTGGTTTTTGGTTTACTTGCCGTAGATGACGTTGTGGATGCGGCGACAGGCGCAGCAACTGCTGCTGCCGCTACCGTTGACTTACCATACGCTGGCGCGTTGTAGCTAGGACGCCATAACTTAAGCTTCTGCCCTGGGTGGATAGTGTAAGGAGCAGACAACTTGTTATAACCGATGAGGTCTTTAACGTCTTTATTGGTGACATAAGCAATGAAGTAAAGGGTGTCGCCTTTTTTAACTTCATAGTAACTGCCACGATAACTACCACGATCAATCGATGAGTAATTCTTGTTTAGGTTTGAAACGGGCGCAGGCGAATTTGCTGCACACCCAACAAGGGCACAGCTAAGCAGTAAAGTACTTCCTTTAAACAACTTCGAACGCATCGACTCTCTATCCACCTACACCAATAGTCTTGTTATTAAGCTAGTTCACCAGGAACAAGAGGTACAAATCTCACCATTTCGATAACACTCGATAAAAATTCATCGCCGTGACGAACGATCTTCAACAGTTGTTGTTCATCATCCCCTACAGGAATCAGTAAACGACCACCATCTTTCAGCTGTTGCAGAAGCGCTTGAGGAATCGACTCTGCAGCAGCGGTAACAATAATCGCATCAAAAGGCGCCTTTGAAGACCACCCTTGCCAACCATCACCGTGCTTAGTTGAAATATTGTAGAAATCGAGTTGCTTCAACCTGCGTTTAGCATCCCATTGTAGCGACTTTATTCTTTCAACCGAATAGACATGATCAACAAGCTGAGCCAATACCGCGGTTTGGTAGCCAGAACCCGTTCCAATCTCCAAAACGCGGCTATCTTGTTGTAACTCAAGCAGCTCTGTCATTTTGGCAACAATGTATGGTTGGGAGATTGTCTGACCCTGTCCGATCGGCAGCGCATTATTGTCATAAGCTTGATGGTACATCGCCTGTGATAAAAAGCTCTCTCTCGGCAGTTGGTAAATAGCATCAAGAACCTTTTGATCTCGGATGCCATTTTCAATCAGAAAAGTAATTAAACGCTCAGCTTGCGGATTACTCACTTACTTCCCCCCTAACCATGTTGCCATCGCGCCCAACGACTCATGCGCCGTCAGATCAACCTGCAACGGTGTTACCGACACAAAGCCATGCTCAATCGCGTAAAAATCGGTGCCTTCACCGGCATCTTGCTCTTTGCCCGGAGGGCCGAGCCAATAGATATCGTGACCACGCGGGTCTTTTTGCTTGATCATATCTTCAGCGTGATGACGAGCACCTAGGCGTGTCACCTGAGTACCAGACAGTTGTTCTAAGGCTAAATCAGGAACGTTCACGTTCAACAAGCGATTGGTCGGGATTGGGTTTGCTAAATGTTGTTCGACAATACGACGAGCAATCGCTGCCGCTGTCTTAAAATGTTTTTTTCCCACCAGAGAAAACGCTACCGATTGAACACCTAGAAAATGCCCTTCCATTGCTGCTGCCACCGTGCCGGAATAAAGCACGTCATCACCCAGGTTAGCACCGTGATTAATGCCCGTTAATACCAGATCAGGCATGTCATTCTTTAGCAGTTCGTTTAACGCAAAATGCACACAGTCGGTCGGTGTTCCTTGTACCGAATAGGTATTTTCAGCAATCTCTTGAACACGCAGAGGCTGTTCTAAAGTTAATGAATTTGACGCACCCGAGCGATTACGGTCAGGGGCAACAATGATAACTTCAGCAAGATCACGTAGCTCATTTGCCAGCTCATGAATACCTTGAGCGTGCACACCATCATCATTGCTGAGTAAAATCTTCATCTTGTATCCTTTCTTTTGTTCCCATGCTAAGCCAAGCCACTTAAATTCCAATATCAAGTGACCCAGCTCCAAGCAGAATCGTTATTGCTCGTAGGTTCTTTCTACGTGTACTTCTTCAACCAACTCTCGAACGATAGCAGTTGCGAAACAACCTGCGTCTAGAGAGAACTTAAGAGTGACATTATCTTCGTTCACTTCCCAAGTTAAATCGGTTGGTTTTAACGATGCTTCACGACGGTCATGACGCATGCGGTTACCGCGAATCAGCGCCATTAGGTCAGGTTCAGAATCAAGATGTTTTTGCTCTAACGCTTGAGACTCATCAGTCGTTGGCAAAGTATTATCGCCAGCCAAAGCAACAGTAACCAATGCAGATCCATTCGCGATGTCTTGGTTTACTGCTTCGATATTGTCCGCTGTTACCGCTAGTTGAGCGCCGTCTTTCATGACAATATCGCCAACCAATGCCGATGCAAACGCATCTTGCTCAATACGGTCTGACAGGATCAGGTTGTAAATCCACGAGCGAGCCGCAGAAAGGTACAAGCTGCGCTTATTCTGGTTACGAGTACGAACGTTATCACGGCCCCAACGACGAGCTTCAGATAAGTTGTTACCTTCATTACCAAAACGCTGAGCACCGAAGTAATTTGGCACACCGACTTGAGCGACTTTTTCCAAACGTTTTACGACATCATCACAGTCTGTTACTTCAGACAAAGTCAGCTCGAATTGGTTGCCAACTAAATCACCCGGACGTAACTTTTTGTTGTGTCGTGCTGTCGCCAAGATCTCAATGCTTGGGTACTGTGCTAAGAAAGCTGAAAAGTCAGGCTCACCTTTTGGTAGGTGTACACTCAACCACTGCTCAGTCACCGCGTGACGGTCTTTTAAACCTGCCCAGCTCACGTCTTTCGACTTAACACCGCAAGCTTTAGCCAGCTCGTTTGCTACGAAGCTCGTGTTTTCACCAGTTTTACGAATACGAACCATTAGGTGCTCGCCTTCACCAGTAAACTCAAAACCCAAGTCTTCATTAACGACAAAGTGTTCGGCTTTTGCTTTTAGTTTTGCTTTCGCAGTTGGTTTACCGTTTAGATAAGCCAATGAAGATAAAATATCTGACATGCTGTTCTTTTCGTGTTGGTGCTTACGCACTTTTAGTAATTAGGACCACCGCTTCACATGCGATGCCCTCTTTGCGACCTGTAAAACCTAAACGCTCTGTGGTCGTCGCTTTTACATTCACATTGCTAATGCTGGTTTCTAGGTCTTGAGCAATAGCTTGGCACATAGAGTCTATATGAGGCGCCATCTTTGGAGCTTGCGCCATGATAGTAATATCAGCATTACCAATCACGTAACCTTGTTCTTTTACTCGACGGTAAACATCTTTCAGTAGTTCACGGCTATCCGCGCCTTTCCATTCGTCATCGGTATCAGGGAAATGACGACCAATATCACCCGCAGCAATCGCACCTAATAGAGCGTCACACAACGCATGAAGGGCTACATCACCGTCTGAGTGGGCAATAAGACCTTGCTCGTAAGGGATGCTTACACCACCAATAATTACAGGGCCTTCACCACCAAACTTATGTACATCAAAGCCATGGCCAATACGAATCATCATTATTCCTTATTCTGACTTAAATAGAACTCAGCAAGCGCTAAATCTTCAGGCTGAGTAATCTTAAAATTATCTGAGCGCCCTGCCACTAAAGCGGGCGATAAACCTTTCCATTCAAAGGCTGAGGCTTCATCAGTAATTGAAGCGCCTTGTTGCAACGCCTCACTTAATACCTTCCACAGAGGCTTTGCTCTGAACATTTGTGGAGTAAGTGCATGCCATAAATCGGCACGCTCAACGGTATGCTCAATCTGCCCTTGGGCACCGCGCTTCATCGTGTCACGCACTGGAGCCGCTAAAATAGCGCCCACATCATGGCTCATTGCACCGGAAATTAGCTTGTCGATATCACTTAGCTGAACACACGGCCTTGCCGCATCGTGAACCATTACCCAATCACTAAGCTGCTGCTCAGCGATATAGTTTAGCGCAGAGAGTACAGAGTCTGCTCGCTCGCTTCCGCCTGACACTCTGATCACTTGCGGGTTCAGGTTGAGTGCTAGATCAGGGTAGTATGGGTCATCATCGCTGATCGCAACGACAATTTGAGCGACTTGTGGGTGAGACAGTAATTTCTCAATGGTGTGCTCTAAAATTGTTTTGCCGTGAATCTTGAGATATTGCTTAGGGCGGTCTGCCTTCATTCGGCTACCGACGCCCGCCGCAGGTACAACGGCAATCACGCTTTGAAGTTGAGTCGACATTAATGGGATTCCTCACCAATGATGCGATAAAACGTTTCACCTTCTTTGACCATTCCAAGTTCATGACGTGCGCGTTCTTCTATCGCGTCTAAGCCTTGGCGTAGATCGTCAATTTCAGCAAACATTTCTGCATTTCGAATATGCAGCTTTTCATTTACTTGCTGTTGAACTTGGATTTCGTTGTTCACACCGTAGTAATCAGAGATACCATTTTTACCGAGCCACAGTGTGTGTTGTAGCCAGCCAAACACTATGAGCAGTACTAAAGCAAAAATTCGCATAACACCTTTCGCCGGTTGAAAAAGAAGGAACTAGAATAAGGCACATATATACCATAATGAGCTTATTGGTGCGAGATATGTGGTGTCAGGGAATCAATAAGTCGGGGAATTATTGTTATTCGAAATCCACAATGAGATTCCCGACTCCCTCCTCCGTCGGTCTCGAGAATGACGGGTAATACAAATCACTGCAGACAAAAAACTCAAAGAGATAGCACCTTCCCTAAGCCACATACTCTCGTCATTCCCAAGAAGGAGGAACGACTGAGTTGGGAATCTATGGAGTCAAAGGTAAATAAGAGATTCCCTATTCCTTCCTTCGTCAGTCTAGGGAATGACGAATTTTAGGCAAAAAAATGCCCCGCATAAGCGAGGCATTTAAAAAGCTTAGATTAACAATTCGCTAGGAATTATTGACCTTTAACTTCTTTAAGACCGTTGTAAGGAGCTTTAGAACCTAGAGCTTCTTCGATACGGATAAGTTGGTTGTACTTAGCAACACGGTCAGAACGGCTCATAGAACCAGTTTTGATTTGACCTGCAGCTGTACCTACCGCTAGATCAGCGATAGTTGCATCTTCAGTTTCGCCAGAACGGTGAGAGATTACTGCAGTGTAGCCAGCGTCTTTAGCCATCTTGATAGCAGCTAGAGTCTCTGTTAGAGAACCGATTTGGTTGAACTTGATAAGGATAGAGTTAGCTACGCCTTTCTCGATACCTTCAGCAAGAATCTTAGTGTTTGTAACGAACAGATCGTCACCAACGATTTGAAGCTTGTCGCCTAGAAGTTCAGTTTGGTGCTTGAAGCCATCCCAATCTGACTCGTCAAGACCGTCTTCGATAGAAACGATTGGGAAGTTGTTCGCTAGCTCAGCTAGGTAGTGGTTGAACTCTTCAGAAGTGAAAGTTTTACCTTCGCCCTTCATGTTGTAGATGCCAGCTTCTTTGTCGAAGAACTCAGATGCTGCACAGTCCATAGCAAGAGTAACGTCTTTACCTAGTTCGTAACCAGCAGCTGCAACAGCTTCTGCGATAACTTCTAGAGCTTCAGCGTTAGATTTAAGGTTAGGAGCGAAACCACCTTCATCACCAACTGCAGTGCTGTAGCCTTTAGACTTAAGAACTTTAGCTAGGTTGTGGAATACTTCAGCGCCGATACGTAGACCTTCTTTAAGAGTTTTAGCGCCAACTGGTTGGATCATGAACTCTTGGATGTCAACGTTGTTATCTGCGTGCTCACCACCGTTGATGATGTTCATCATTGGTAGAGGCATAGAGAACTGACCAGCAGTACCGTTTAGCTCAGCGATGTGCTCGTATAGAGGCATGCCTTTCGCAGCAGCAGCAGCTTTTGCGTTAGCTAGAGATACAGCTAGGATAGCGTTCGCGCCGAACTTAGACTTGTTATCAGTACCGTCTAGGTCAAGCATGATTTGGTCAACGTCAGCTTGTGCTTTAGCGTCAGTACCAACTAGAGCTTCAGCGATTGGGCCGTTTACAGCTTCAATAGCTTTAAGAACACCTTTACCTAGGAAACGTGATTTGTCGCCGTCACGTAGCTCAAGAGCTTCGCGAGAACCAGTAGATGCGCCAGATGGAGCAGCAGCCATACCTACGAAACCGCCTTCTAGGTGTACTTCAGCTTCTACAGTTGGGTTACCACGTGAATCGATGATTTCACGACCTAGAACTTTAACGATCTTAGACATTGAATGTTTCCTTCTCGTTGAATATATAAATGTCAAATTTAAAGGTAGCAGCACAACTTACGCAGCTACCTGTATTCCTTTTTACTTTTCTAACTCGCCGCGCTGGAACTCACCAGCCGCTTTAACGAAACCTGCAAACAATGGGTGACCATCGCGAGGTGTTGAAGTGAACTCTGGGTGGAATTGAGCAGCAACAAACCATGGGTGGTTCGGGTTCTCAATAACTTCAACCAGTTTCTTGTCCGCAGATAGACCCGATACTTTTAGGCCCGCTTTTTCGATTTGTGGACGAAGATTGTTGTTCACTTCGTAACGGTGACGGTGACGTTCATGGATCGTCGCGCTACCGTATAATTCGTAAGCTTTAGTCCCTTTCGCTAGGTGACAAAGCTGTGAACCAAGACGCATTGTGCCGCCTAGGTCAGATGATTCTGTACGCTCTTCAACTTTACCTTCGCCATCAGTCCACTCAGTGATAAGACCAACTACTGGGTACTTAGTTTCAGTACAGAATTCAGAAGAGTGTGCCCCTTCCATTTTCGCAACGTTACGAGCGTACTCGATAAGCGCTACTTGCATACCTAGACAGATACCTAAGTACGGTACTTTGTTTTCACGAGCGTATTGAGCAGCAAGAATCTTACCTTCAACACCACGGTCACCAAAGCCACCAGGAACTAGGATTGCATCTAGGCCTTCTAAAACTTCTACGCCACGAGACTCAACGTCTTGTGAATCTACGTATTTAATATTAACGCTTAGGCGGTTTTTCAAGCCTGCGTGTTTTAGCGCTTCATTTACTGATTTGTATGCATCTGGTAGTTCAATGTACTTACCAACCATACCAATCGTCACTTCACCCGTTGGGTTAGCTTCTTCGTAAATTACTTGTTCCCATTCAGACAGATCTGCTTCTGGAGCTGTGATGCCAAAACGCTTACATACAAGTTCATCAGTGCCTTGAGCTTTAATAAGCTGAGGGATCTTGTAGATAGAGTCAACATCGCGCATAGAAATAACTGCATTTTCTTGCACATTACAGAACAGAGCAATTTTCTTACGCTCGTTCGAAGGAATGTTGCGGTCTGAACGACAAACTAGGATGTCTGGCTGAATACCAATAGACAGCAACTCTTTTACAGAGTGTTGCGTCGGCTTAGTTTTCACTTCGCCCGCAGCTGCTAGGTATGGCACTAGAGTAAGGTGCATGAACATTGCGCGTTCACGGCCTAGTTCTACTGCTAGCTGACGAATCGCTTCCATGAATGGTAGAGATTCGATATCACCAACCGTACCACCAACTTCAACGATCGCGATATCGTGGCCAGCTGCGCAAGAAATTACACGCTCTTTGATAGAGTTAGTGATGTGTGGGATAACCTGAATAGTTGCACCTAGGTAATCACCGCGACGCTCTTTAGCGAGTACGTCTGAGTAAACACGACCTGCAGTGAAGTTGTTACGCTTAGTCATCTTGGTGCGAATGAATCGCTCATAGTGACCAAGGTCAAGGTCTGTTTCAGCGCCATCTTCCGTAACGAACACTTCACCGTGCTGAGTCGGGCTCATAGTGCCTGGATCAACGTTGATGTAAGGGTCAAGCTTCATCATAGTCACTTTAAGACCACGAGCTTCTAAAATAGCCGCAAGAGATGCTGCAGCAATACCTTTACCTAGAGAGGATACAACCCCGCCAGTAACAAAAATGTAATTTGTCGTCATGTTTAACCTGAAATTGGTTGAATGAGGGAAATGGACTACTTCTGGACGGGATGAAAATATACCAGAAGCCCCTTATCGCCACAACGTGAAATCTATCACACTGCTATTTTTTATTTTTTGCTTCAAATCAATTCATGATAAAAGCTTTGGTTATCTTTTCTCCGCCACTTTGACTTCATCCCACATGGAATCAAGCTGTTGTAGTGAAAAATCGGTCAAATTTTTATCTTGCTGACGAACTTTTTGTTCCACCCCTTTAAAGCGACGTGAAAACTTCAGATTGGCTTTGTTCAGCGCCGTTTCTGGATTTTTACCTAAATGTCGCACCAAATTGACCGTCGCAAACAGCAAATCACCCAACTCTTCTTCAACCAAATCTTCGTTAGGTGTAACTTGAAGCGCCTCTTCCAGCACCTCGTCAACTTCCTCTAATACCTTATCCGCGACTGGGCCAATTGAGTCCCAATCAAAGCCAAATTTCGCGACCTGCTTTTGAATCTTTGTAGCACGCGAAAGCGAAGGTAGAGAGTTTGGTATTGAGTCTAGAATACTTTCTTGAGTTTTGCCTGCTTGTGCTTTTTCTTTGGCTTTTTCCGCTTCCCAGTTGGCATTGATTTCTTCATCACTAGCAAACTCGGTATCAGAGAACACATGCGGGTGACGTCGTGTTAGCTTCTCATTGATGCCATCAACCACATCAGAGAACTCAAACAGTCCCTGTTCTTTCGCTAACTGGCTATAGAAGATCACCTGAAACAACAAGTCACCCAACTCTTCTTGTAGATTCGGCCAGTCTTTGTTGTGAATCGCATCCACCACTTCGTAGGTCTCTTCGATAGTATGCGGGACAATTGTTTCAAAATTTTGTTTTAAATCCCAAGGACAGCCACCTTCTGGATCGCGCAGCTTAGTCATGATCTGTTCAAGTTGTTCAATCGGGTGATTCATCGTTTTCTTCCTATTACTGTCTTTGATTTTTAAATTTATAACGTCTTCTAAAACTAAAAGGTACTGATATTAAAAAAGGTGAGCAGCCAAAACCACTCACCTTTGTTGATACTGTCTAATTCTCTAAATTACGCATCTTTCACTAAGCAGTTGTTACTTTAACAAAGCAACAAGCTTTCGCGATTCCTGAGCATAGCTCGCCTATGTGATGGAACAAGAAAGCGCAGTTAACGCAGTAAAAGTGACTAATGCAACGTGAAAGTTAGCCTAGGCGTTTAACCGACATGACATCTTTAATTTGCTCTACTCGACTGGTCACTCGACTCAGAATCTCAATATTGGTCACTTCCAAATCGAAATCCATTACCGATAGCTGACGTTTATAGTCGATGCGGCTCTTCATTGTCGTCACGCTGATCTTCTCGTTCGAGAACAGTGAGGTGATGTCTTTCAGCAAGCCATTACGCTCCAGTGCTTCAACACGCAGCGTTAGGATGTAAGAACCGACGAAGCCATTGCCCCAGACTGTATCAATAATACGTTCTGGTGCGTGCAGGCTTAACTCACTCAACTGTTCACAGTCAGCACGGTGAACTGAGATACCACGACCTTGAGTGATGTAACCTTTAATCACATCACCTGGGATTGGCTGACAGCAACGAGCTAGGTGTGTCATTAAGTTATCAACGCCCTCAACCACTACCGCGTCTTTCTTTGGACGACTCTGTTGTGCTGGTTTGTTTTCCGACTCAAGCAGTTTCTCTAGCGCTTTCTTGTCTTCTTCTTCCGCCGTAGGCTTATTCACCAACGCATTGATGTGATTAACCACTTGGTTAATGCGCAAGTCGCCACTGCCGATACCAGCATAAAGCTCATCTGGCGTGTTGACGTTAAAGCGCCTCAGTGCGTATTGGTCGGCATCTTTTAAGGTTGCACCCACTTTCGCAAGTTCCGCCTCAAGGATGTCTCGACCCGCTTCGAGGTTCTTCTCACGACTTTGCGCGCGGAACCATGCGTTAATCTTCGCGCGAGCACGACCTGAATGAACAAAACCTGTGGTTGGGTTTAACCAATCACGTGATGGGTTCGGTTCTTTCTGAGTAATGATTTCAACCTGATCACCCATCGATAATTTATGAGTGAACGGTACGATACGGCCTGCTACTTTGGCACCGATACAGCGGTGTCCAACCATCGAGTGGATGTGGTAAGCGAAGTCCAGTGGGGTTGCACCCATAGGTAGATCGACCACGTCACCGCGCGGTGTAAAGGCATATACGCGATCATCAAATACTTGGCTACGAACTTCATCCAGCATCTCGCCAGAATCCGACATCTCTTCTTGCCAATCGATAAGTTTACGCAACCAAGTGATTTTCTCGTCGTAACCACTGCGTCCGCTTGAAGCACCTTCTTTGTACTTCCAGTGTGCAGCTACACCCAATTCAGAATCTTCGTGCATTTGCTTGGTACGGATTTGAATCTCAATGGTCTTACCTTCAGGGCCCAGAACCACGGTGTGAATAGACTGGTAACCATTTGGCTTAGGGTTCGCCACGTAGTCATCAAATTCACTTGGTAGATGTTTGTATTTGGTATGAACCACACCTAAGCCGGCATAGCAGTCTTGGAGCTGATCGGCGATGATACGTACCGCACGCACGTCAAAAAGCTCATCGAAGTCCAAGCCTTTCTTTTGCATCTTACGCCAGATACTGTAGATGTGTTTTGGTCGACCGCTGACTTCAGCATTGATGCTTGAACGCTTCATTTCAGCCGTTAAGTCGTCAACGAAATCTTTAATGTATTGTTCACGTACGATGCGACGCTCAGACAGCTGTTTAGCAATCTGCTTGTAAGTGTCTGGCTGTTGGTAGCGGAATGCGTAATCTTCGATTTCCCACTTAAGCTGACCAATACCTAAACGGTTAGCAAGCGGAGCGTAGATGTTAGAACACTCTTTTGCTGCCGCGCGACGCACAGCATCAGGCGCTTTTTTCACCTCAATAAGGTTACAGATTCGTTCAGCGAGTTTGATGACTACGCAGCGGAAGTCGTCGACCATTGCCAGTAACATACGGCGAACGTTATCAACTTGACCCGAGGCAGCACTGCCTTCAAGAGTCACGTTTAACTGGCCTAAGGCCGCCATTTCTTCAACGCCATCGATCAACTTTACGGTTTCTTTACCGTAGCTTTCTTCAAAAGCTTCACGCTCAAAAACGCCGCTTGAGACTACGGGGAAAAGTTGCGCTGCAATTAAAGTGGCACGGTCCATGGACAGCGTAACCAAGATTTCGATCATCTCGCGGCCACGCCAAAGCAAGAGCGACGCTTGCTCGTGATCTTTTAATAGCTCTTCACAGTGACGATAAACTTTGATCAGTTTATTCGAGGTTTTTGCGTCTTGATTCAATGACGCAATCCAACTTTCTAGCTCAAACTGTTCGCTTGGGTTTAAATGTGCGCTTCGTACCGCAACCATCATGCCTTCCTAGTTATTATGTTTTACACCCAATTCAATATGACTAACTGGTTCCAAGTTAGTTCGACCATATTGATATCAGCGCAGGCTTCCCTGCGCCTTTGTGATTCATTTGAAGCCTTGTTTAAGGGCCTCTAAGCCTTGATAAAGAGAGCCATCGATTCGAGATGACTGGTGTGTGGGAACATGTCCAACATACCCAGTTTGGCTAATTGATAGCCTTGTTTTTCTAAGCTCTCAGAATCTCTAGCTAGAGTAGCAGGATTACACGAAACATAAACCACACGCTTCGCTCCTAACGCTGAAATTTGATCAACGATCCCACTCGCTCCCGCACGTGCCGGGTCCAGCAATACTTTATCGAATTTCTCTTTTGCCCAAGGCTGTGAAGATAAGTCTTCTTCAAGGTTAGCTTGGTAAAATTCCGTATTACTTAACTGGTTTAACGCTGCATTAGATGTGGCTTGCTGAACCATTTCATCAACGCCTTCTACACCAACCACAAACGCCGATTGTTGCGCGATAGGCAAACTGAAGTTACCGAGACCACAAAATAGGTCGAGCACTCGCTCATCCGCTTGAGGCTCTAGCCACTCAATCGCTTGAGCCACCATCTGCTGATTCACTTTCTGGTTTACTTGGATAAAGTGGTTTGGCTCAAACGGTAACGTCACGCCAGTTTCGCTATAAGAAGGTGCATCGCCTACTAAACGAACCAACTTATCGGTTTCAGGCATCGAGTACAGCGTAGCGCCTTCTTCTTTTGCTAACGCAATCAGCGCTTGCTCATCTTTTTCAACCAAAGGCTTAAGGTGACGTAGCACCATAACAGGGCCAGTATCGCCCAACACCAATTCAACGTGTCCTAAAGACGTAAGGCTGTTGAAAGTGTTCAGTAAATTTTTCAGTTTTGGAAGCAATACATTAAGGCGAGGATCAAGCACGGCACAGTCGGTGATGTTTTCAATCTGCTTACTCTGCTTCTTACGGAAACCGAATTGAAGCTGCTGTGTCTTCTTATCAACAAATAGGCTGATACGTGCGCGACGTCGATAACCGGTTTCATCACCAATAATAGGTTGTGCAACTTCAGTATTAGCCGTTTGGTATTGGCTCATCAGGTGGGTCAGAGATTGCGATTTATGCTCAACCTGAGAAGAATAACCGAGATGCTGAAGGTGACAACCACCACACTGATTAAAGTGCTTACAAAATGGCTTTAAACGCTGCTCGCTCGGCTTCAACAATTTGATGAGCTTTGCTCGCGAAAACTTACTTTTGCTCTCAGTAAGTTGAATGACCACCTGCTCACCTGGCAATGCGCCATCAATGAAAACCGGTTTATTCTTCTGATAAGCGATGCCAGCGCCATTGTGATCCATTCGTTCAACCAAAACCGATTGATGCTTGGTCTCGAGTTGAGTTTTCTTTTTTGGTTGGAAAAAACGTGCCATTGCTTGTGCCTAATGTATCTTTTAATAAGTAATTGGTATCCAGGACTCACTATTCTGTCTTGGAATCATTGTCGAACGTCACGGCTTTGATTAAGCTTACCGTTCACTTAACCGCCATTGTGTGCGTTATTTTCCCATATCCAGACCTCGATGTAATTAAAGAACATGACCAGATATGGCTTAAGAGCCCGTGTAATTACCTTAACTCTAGCTCCAACCCTGATTATTGGGTTGCTATTGAGTGCATTTTTCTCATTTAACCGCTATCAAGACCTTGAGGGTCAGGTGGTTAACACTGGTACTAGCATCATTGAACCACTTGCGATTGCGAGTGAATCAGGCATGAAGCTCGAAAGTCGAGAGTCTGTTCGTCAGCTTATTAGCTATGCGCATCGAAAGAACTCTAAGCTGGTGCGCAGTATCGCGGTGTTTGATGAACGTCATGAGTTATTTGTAACCTCAAACTTCCACCCCGATTTTGAAAGCCTAACCTATCCCAAAGATAAACCGATCCCGCATTTAAGCTCATCGAATCTGCTCGATAACACGCTGATCCTGCGGACGCCTATCATCGCCGAAGGACAGTACATCAACTCAGCCAACGGTCAATCTCAAGCCAATCAAGCGATCGGCTATATTGCGATTGAGTTAGATCTGTCATCACTTCGATTGCAGCAATATCAAGAAGTATTCTCTGCCTTCTTGGTATTGATTCTCGGGCTTGGTTTATCGGGCGTGTTTGCGTTTCGCTTAATGCACGATGTGACTCAACCGATCACGCACATGAAAAATATGGTCGACCGAATTCGTCGTGGTCACCTAGATGTACGTATCGAAGGTAAGATGCATGGTGAGCTAGACTCACTGAAAAACGGTATCAATGCGATGGCGGTATCGCTATCAGAATATCACGTCGAGATGCAGCACAGTATCGACCAAGCCACATCAGACTTGCGTGAAACCCTTGAGCAACTAGAGATTCAAAACGTTGAGTTAGACATTGCGAAAAAACGCGCTCAAGAAGCGGCTCGTGTTAAATCTGAGTTCTTAGCGAATATGTCTCACGAACTGAGAACGCCTCTGAACGGTGTGATTGGCTTTACTCGTCAGATGCTCAAGACTCACCTATCGAACAGTCAAACCGATTACCTGCAAACCATTGAACGTTCGGCAAATAACCTGCTTAGCATCATCAACGATATCTTGGACTTCTCGAAACTTGAAGCCGGTAAATTAGCGCTAGAGAACATTCCATTTGAGTTCCAAGCCAGCCTTGAAGAGGTAGTAAACCTTCAAGCAACCAATGCTCATGAGAAAGGTCTAGAGCTGACACTGAAGATCGATCCTAAAGTGCCGCCAGGCGTGGTGGGTGATCCACTGCGTATTCAACAAATCCTGACTAACCTAGTGGGTAACTCAATTAAGTTTACCGAGCGCGGCAACATTGATATCAGCGTTGAGCTTCGCTCACAAAGCGAAGACAACATCGAGCTACAATTCATGGTTCGCGATACGGGTATTGGTATTTCTGAGCGTCAACAAGCTCAGCTGTTCCAAGCCTTCAGCCAAGCCGACGCAAGTATCTCTCGTCGTTATGGTGGTACAGGCTTAGGTCTGGTTATCACCCAAAAACTGGTCAGCCAAATGGGCGGAGAGATCAGCCTAACCAGTCGTCTGCACCAAGGTTCCACCTTCTGGTTCACCTTGAGACTATCAACGACTGATATGCCGATGACTGAGCTGATTGAGACTCAGTGTCTGCAAGACAAACAACTGCTGCTTATCGAGCCAAACATGCAAGCGGCATCGATTACTCAGCAAATCCTAACTCAAGAAGGCTTAGTGGTAACGTATCGTTCGGTGATGCCAGACGAGACCACCTCGTATGACTACGTTCTGCTTAACCTAGCCGCCAACCAAGAATATCAATTTGATACCGTGAGTGGTTGGGCGATAGGTGCGAAGAAGATTGCTCAAAACGTGATTATTGGTACACCAAGTACCGAGCTAGCGTTAGGTGAGCAACTAATGAAAGAGGTCGATGTTCAGTGCATCACTAAACCTCTTTCTCGTAAGAAGTTACTGCAAACTCTGGTATCGAATCAGGCACCAACCTTGATTGCACCAGCGATTGAGACACATTCAGAAGAGAAGCTTCCGCTTACGGTATTGGCGGTCGACGACAACCCAGCCAACCTAAAACTGATCACCGCACTGCTCAAAGAGCGAGTAGAAACCGTCATCAGTTGTACCAGTGGTCAGCAGGCGATAGACAAAGCGACAGAGACGCCATTTGACATCATCTTCATGGATATTCAAATGCCACAGATGGACGGTGTGACCGCTTGTCAGAACATCAAAAAACTGGCGAACAATGCGAACACGCCTGTAATTGCCGTGACTGCACATGCAATGATTGGCGAACGAGATCGACTGCTTGAAGCGGGCATGGATGACTACCTAACCAAACCGATTGAAGAGCATGTTTTACAACAGGTTCTGATTCATTGGAGCTCGACCTCTGAGGTTGAGCACATCGAAAAAATAGATCCAGACCACCCAGCGGTCTCTGCTGAAGTCGACAACGCTCCGGTGTCAGAAACTGAAGTCAGCGTGCACACAAACATCATCATTGATTGGCAAGCTGCGATGAAACAAGCCGCCAATAAAGAAGACCTCGCACGCGATATGTTGCAAATGCTCGTAGACTTTATTCCAGAGGTGTATGAGGCAGCAGACAAAGCGATAGAAGACAGTGACTACCCAGTTGAAGAGCTGATACACATCATCCACAAGATGCATGGCAGCAGCTCGTACAGTGGCGTACCAAGACTAAAATCGGTCTGTGCGACGATAGAGAAGGAGCTGCGTTCAGGCACTTCTGTTGAGGACATTGAACCGGAGCTGTTTGAGCTTCAAGATGAGCTAGATAAGGTTCAAGCGACGGCCATTCACTACTTGAAACCAACCAGTGAATAGATTGATTTAGCCTCAATTTCAAGGAAATAAAAAAGCAGAGCGTAATAAGCTCTGCTTTTTTGTTTGTTCTATTTACTCAGTAGTTAATGAACATCAGGATGAGTAGCGATTACGACTCAAAGAGTACCGTCGCCACGGCGTAATGACGCTCATCTGAAATAGTCAGGTGAATCGATGTTGTGCCACTCGCTTGTGCAATCTCTAAAGCTTTATTGTGTAAGCACAGCACCGGCTTACCATGCTCATCATTTGATATTTCAAAATCATGGAAGGTGACACCCTTAGCAATGCCCGTGCCCAGCGCTTTTGATGCTGCTTCTTTGGCAGCAAAACGTTTAGCAAGATAGCGACCTTTTTGCTTGAGCTGCTGAAAAACTTCAAACTCAGATTCCGTAAGAATACGCTGAGCAAATGCCTCACCACTTCGTGATAATGCCTTTTCAACACGCTCAATTTCTGCGATATCTGTACCTAGTCCAACAACAGCCATGCTTACCCTACTACCAAACTTCTATCTATTAACTTTATCGATTCTACTGATTAACCGCTTAACGCTTACTGCTAAACTAATGACTAGTTAAAGGACTAAGCGTTGTTGCGTGCTGTTTCCATCACGGCTTTCATGTCTGCAACGGCTTTGTTCAAACCATCAAACACTGCGCGTCCCATGATCGAGTGACCGATGTTCAGCTCGTAGATCTCAGGAAGAGCCGCAATCGGTGCGACGTTGTGGTAAGTCAGACCATGACCCGCATTGACTGTGATACCAAGATCGTCCGCGTAGCTTGCGCCTGCAGCAATCTTTTTCAGCTCGTCTTGTTGATCTTCTTCTGTTTTAGCATCGGCATAATGGCCAGTGTGCAGTTCAATGAACGGTGCGCCACACGCTTTTGCTGCGTCAATTTGCTCACGGTCAGCATCGATAAACAGAGATACTTTAATGCCAGCAGCAGACAGTTTTTCCGTCGCCGCTTTGATCTTTTCAAGTTGACCAACCACGTCCAAGCCACCTTCAGTGGTTAGCTCTTCACGTTTTTCAGGAACCAGACAAACAAACTCAGGATTAGTAGCGAGGGCAATTTGAACCATCTCATCCGTTACTGCCATCTCCAAATTCATACGAGTCTGAAGTGTTTCAGCCAGAATACGTACATCGCGGTCAACGATATGACGACGGTCTTCACGCAGGTGAACAGTAATGCCGTCAGCACCCGCACGTTCAGCAATTTCAGCTGCGTGTACTGGATCTGGGTATTTAGTACCACGTGCATTACGTAGTGTTGCAATATGGTCGATATTAACGCCTAAAAGGATTGAGCTCATTTTCCAATACTCCGTGCTCTAGAGAGGGCTATTGTTGGCATAAATAGCTCTCTACTTTTTAATGGTTTGCCGCCAAGATACGGCTTTAAGGCTATGCGTGTAAAGCGTTTTGCCGCTTTTAACTGCTCTTTAGTGATAAACCTACGTTCACTGATTGCGATAAGTTCATCGCCCATAAAAGTCAGGTTGTCTCGACGCACCGAAGCGATGAAACCTTTCTGCTCTCGATAGCGATAAGTCATGCTCGGATCGATCGCTTCGCCAGTACCCGCGCAGTGTAAAAAGTCGACGCCATAACCCATAGCGGATAATAGAGCCAGCTCAAAGCGGCGCAGTGCTGGCTCAGGATTATCATTATGCGCCAGCTCTGTTAAAGCATGAAGATAGTCGTGAAAAAGTGCAGGCATCGGTACTTCCGCCATCAATACGCGACCGATAAGCTCGTTCACGTACATGCCTGAATACAGATTAATACCGGCGAGAGGAAGCCCCAAGCTGATGGGTTCAGCTTGGCGTAAGGTTTTCATCGAACCATTACCAGACCACTTAAGCAGTAGCGGCGTAAAAGGTTGTAATGCACCTTTCAAATTAGAACGCTTGCTGCGAGCGCCTTTAGACATCAACGTCACCCGACCGAACTCTTCGCTGAAGACGTCCAAGATCAGGCTCGACTCACTGTATGGTCGACGGTGCAACACAAAGCATCGCTGTAACCCTTCGCTCAATCACTCACCCTTATTACAGATACAAAAAGAGAGAGTGCGAACTCTCTCTTGGATTTATCTTCAGTTCAACTTTCTTAATCTCAGAAAGTGACGTTCAATATATTATAGATCGTCGATGTAGCCTAACGAGCGAAGTGCACGCTCATCATCAGCCCAACCAGATTTAACCTTGACCCAAGTCTCTAGGTAAACCTTACGGCCGAACAGCTCTTCCATATCGATACGCGCTTCACGACCAATAGTTTTGATCTTCTCGCCCGCTTTACCAATCACCATTTTCTTCTGACCTGTACGCTCAACAAGAATCAGTGCATTGATATGGAAGCCATCGTTATCAGGGTTGTAATCAAAACGCTCGATCTCAACCGTTACTGAATAAGGTAGCTCGTCACCCGTAAAACGCATCAGCTTTTCACGGATAATTTCAGACGCCATAAAACGTTGCGAGCGATCAGTCACGTACTCTTCAGGGAAGTGGTGTGTCGCTTTAGGTAAATGCTCACGTACGTGCTTACGCAGTACATCAATGTTTTTACCTTGCTTCGCTGAGATTGGCACAACATCAATGAAGTCCATCTTCTTAGAGACTTCCATCATGTGTTGCATTACGTTAGTACGATCTTGAACGTTATCTACTTTGTTGATGCAAAGTACAACTGGGAAGTCAGTCTTCTTCAGTTTGTTCAGAACCATCTCATCATCGTCAGTCCAGTGTGTACCATCGACAAGGAAGAATACTAGGTTTACATCACTCAGTGAGCTGTTCGCTGCACGGTTCATCAAACGGTTGATTGCACGCTTTTCTTCAATATGAAGTCCAGGAGTATCAACGAAGATCGCTTGGTAATCACCCTCAGTTTCAACGCCCATAATACGGTGACGTGTCGTCTGTGGTTTACGTGATGTAATAGAGATCTTCTGACCCAGAATATGGTTCAGAAGCGTCGACTTACCTACATTTGGGCGACCGACAATAGCGATGAAGCCACAGTGTTGGTTTTCCGGTAGGCCTGTTTGTTTGCTATCAGATGAAAAGAATGCATCGATATCGAAATCTTGGTTGTTATCAGACATTGCTTAGTTGCTCTAATGCTGTTTCAGCAGCCGCTTGTTCTGCCTTGCGGCGGCTAGTGCCTTTACCGATAACAGGTTTATCCACACCTGCCACTTCACACTCAACCGTAAATTCTTGGTTGTGTGCTTCACCTTTAATATTAGTCACTGTGTAGACAGGTAGAGGATTTCTTCGACCTTGTAAAAACTCTTGAAGACGAGTCTTCGGATCTTTTTGAGATACTCCAGGCTGAATTGCATCTAGGCGAGATTGGTACCAGCTTAAAATAATGCTGCGAACCGTCTCGGTATCACTATCCAAATAGATAGCACCGATGATCGCTTCAACAGCATCCGCTAGAATAGAATCACGACGGAAACCGCCACTCTTCAACTCACCTGGACCTAATTTTAAGTAATCTCCTAGTTCGAATTCACGACCTAGTTCTGCCAATGTATGACCACGTACTAATGTTGCGCGCATGCGGCTCATATCACCTTCGTTTACCTTAGGAAAACGGTGGTATAGATCATCAGCGATAACAAAACTTAAAATTGAATCGCCCAGAAACTCAAGACGTTCGTTATGTTTACCTGCGGCGCTGCGGTGAGTCAGCGCCAAGTGGATAAGATCGGCATCATTGAACTGATAGCCAATCTTTCTCTCTAGTTTATCAATTGGAGAATTCATGCTCTCTCGATGTGTTAATTGATCGATTAATGAATCCCACCGATGCGATTAAAACGCACACCAGTAGGAATCCATGTTGGAAGTACACTGTCTGAACCACGTTCGAATTCGAAACTGATCCAAATAGCAACAGCCTTACCAACAAGGTTTGCTTCAGGGACAAAGCCCCAGTAACGGCTATCAGCACTGTTGTCACGGTTATCACCCATCACAAAGTATTGGCCTTCTGGAACGACCCATTCGTTAACACCAGGACGAGGCTGATACGATTGCACACGATTACGACGCAATGGGTTAACTAAGATTTGGTGCTCTACATCTCCAAGCTGTTCATTCAGTTGAATCAGAGGCACACCATCTTGAATAAATTGGCTTTCTTCAACATTACTTAATTTCACTGGTTTACAGCTACTTGTACCTTTCGCCTGGATACAGATCTCTTTACGACTGCTGTAACGAATAGTATCACCTGGCAAACCGACAACACGCTTGATGTAGTCAATGTTTGGCTGAGGCGGGTACTTAAATACGATTGAATCACCACGTTCTGGCTTGCCTGTTTCTACCAATTGAGTGCGCCATACTGGGTCTTTTAAACCATACGCGTACTTCTCTACCAAGATGAAATCACCAACCAAAAGCGTTGGCATCATCGAGCCAGATGGGATTTGAAACGGTTCGTAGATGAACGAACGCAAGATCAAAACAAATGCAATTACCGGGAAAATGGACACGCTATTCTCTACCCACCAAGGCTGAGCCGTAACTTTTGCGCTGGTTTCAGCGTCTAGACCATTCGTTTGTGCTTCCACATCAGCAAGCTTCTGCTGGCGCTTCTTCGCCCACACAAACTTTTCCAATGCCCATACAATGCCGGTCACTAGAGTTACGATCACTAAGATAAGCGAAAATGTATTAGCCATTGATATCCCTTAAATTTCATTTCTTTAAAAATAACGAAAGTGAAAGAATAGCGAGCTACCCTTTCACTTTCAATTATTCGTTTAACGCTGGATAAAGTTAATCTTTGCCAACGTGAAGAATTGCTAAGAATGCTTCTTGAGGCAGCTCTACGTTACCGATCTGCTTCATACGCTTCTTACCTTCTTTCTGTTTCTTCAGAAGTTTCTTCTTACGACTCACGTCACCACCGTAACATTTCGCGATTACGTTCTTACGCAGTTGTTTAACTGTAGAACGAGCGATGATGTGGTTACCGATAGCCGCTTGAATCGCGATATCAAACATTTGACGAGGGATGAACTCTTTCATCTTCTCTACAAGCTGACGACCACGAGTTTGCGATTGATCTTTGTGTGTAATCATCGCAAGTGCATCAACCGTGTCACCGTTTAGAAGTACGTCTACACGAACCATGCTTGATGCTTCAAAGCGTTGGAAGTTGTAATCCAGTGATGCGTAACCACGAGACGTTGATTTCAGACGGTCGAAGAAGTCCAGTACTACCTCAGCCATTGGAATATCGTATACAACCGCTACTTGGTTGCCGTGATAAATCATATCAACCTGAACACCACGCTTCTCAACACACAGTGTGATTACGTTACCTAGGTAGTCAGAAGGTACTAAGATATTACAGCGTGCAATTGGCTCGCGAATCTCGTTGATATCATTGATAGCTGGCAGCTTAGCTGGGCTATCAACATACAGCTGAGTACCGTCTGTTTTTTCAACTTCGTATACTACGGTTGGTGCTGTTGTGATTAGGTCTAGGTCGTATTCACGCTCTAGACGCTCTTGGATGATCTCCATGTGAAGCATACCCAAGAAGCCACAACGGAAACCGAAACCAAGTGCTGCTGAGTTCTCTGGTTCGTAGAATAGAGAAGCATCGTTCAGACTTAGTTTACCTAACGCATCACGGAAGTTTTCGTAATCATCAGATGATACTGGAAACAGACCCGCGTATACCTGTGGTTTTACTTTTTTAAAGCCTGGTAGCGCTTTTTCACAGCCGTTTTTAGCCAGTGTTAGCGTATCACCAACCGGTGCACCTAGGATGTCTTTGATACCACAAACAACCCAACCTACTTCACCAGTATTTAGTTCAGTAGTATCTACCTGTTTCGGTGTGAAGATACCTAGACGGTCAACACCCCAAACTTGGTCTGTCGACATTACTTTAATCTTGTCGTTCTTCTTCAGTGTACCGTTCTTGATACGAACCAAAGAAACTACGCCAAGGTAGTTATCAAACCAAGAGTCAATGATCAAAGCTTGAAGAGGCGCTTCAGGATCACCCTCCGGTGGTGGAATAGCCGTTACGATGTTTTCTAGTACATCATCAACACCTAAACCTGTTTTCGCAGAACAGCGAGTCGCTTCCATCGCATCGATACCAACGATTTCCTCGATCTCTTCAGCAACACGTTCTGGTTCAGCTGCAGGTAAGTCAATCTTGTTCAAGATTGGCACTACTTCCAGTTCCATTTCGATTGCTGTGTAACAGTTTGCTAGAGTTTGTGCTTCAACACCTTGACCAGCATCCACTACAAGTAGTGCACCTTCACAAGCCGCTAGAGAACGAGATACTTCGTAAGAGAAGTCTACGTGTCCAGGAGTGTCGATAAAGTTAAGTTGGTAAGTTTCACCATCTTTAGCTTTGTAATCTAAAGTCACACTCTGCGCTTTAATTGTAATACCACGCTCGCGTTCTATATCCATAGAATCGAGGACTTGAGCTGCCATCTCACGTTCACTTAATCCTCCACAAACTTGGATTAAGCGGTCAGAAAGGGTCGACTTACCGTGGTCGATGTGGGCGATAATCGAAAAATTACGAATGTGCTTCATAGGCTTGGTGTGACTAAACTCTTTGAATAGGGATAATAAGAAAGCCGCAACGCGTCCAATCTACACTCAGCATTGGTGGCGGCATTTCAATCAAGTTGGCAGATTCTACCCAATTTAAGGGCAAGAAGCATCATAAATTAGACGAGAGACTCACCTAGGATTCGAATCAAGACGACTTCTTGCTTGGATTTGTCTTCCATTGGTTTGGCTAGCCGCTTCGCTAAGGCAATACCACCAGCGGTAAATAGTGCAGCACAGAGTATAACAATGCCCTCGCCCCCTTGAAGTAAGGGTTGCAACAAGAGTTGTCCAAAACCAGCACCAATCATCAACATGAAAAGTGGGATCAGATAAACGATCGCCGCCGACTGAAGTAGGCTTTTTTCTGGAAAGCCAATTTCTACGATTTGTCCTGCTTTGACTAAGCTTTTGGTTTTAAGCTGCCAAAACAAAGATTTATTACCCACAGCTTTAGTCACAATACCTGTTCCGCAGCTTTTTTGAGAAGAACAACTGCTGCAACTGGTTTGTTGCTCGCTGCTCAGTTGAACAAAATATTGCTTACCTTTTTGTTCAACCGAGCTAACGGTCGCCAGCGCGGTCATCATTGCGCTGGTTCCAATTTATTAAACGTAACTGATTGAGCAATACGTTTGGCGGTTGCTGGCGGAATATCACCAACCACAGAAATTTCTTTATCGCCAATCACTAAGCTGTGTAAGGTTCTGCGTCCTTGACGTACCAATTGCCCTTTCAATGAATGTTCGTCTTTATCGGCGATATAAACCGAAAAGCTAAACAATCCATCACTGAAAAGCTGACTTTCAACCATTTTATCGGTCCCAGCCATTTGATAGCGGCTAAGCTCTTTTGACTTAAACCCTTCAGGAATCCAAGACGCTTGCCAGTTAGTTTCACTCACTAAGCCTTCCGGTAATGATAAGACTTTCGGCAATTGAGCTTGGTTTAAGCCTCCCATTGCTTCGGCAATCTTATCGTTCACCACGTAAGAGATCGTACGGTACTGTTCAAGCACTTCGCCATCACGATCCAAAAGGTCGGCACGCAAAGGAAGGCTCGTTTTTTCGTCTACCCAAACCACGTAAGAATAACGAAGGCCATCTTTCGGTACGACGCGCAGAACTTGAGTGGTGCTGCCCGCTTCACGAGAGCGCCCAACTTTCACAAAGTCGTAGTACTGATTCAGGGATTCGATATCTCGATTAATCATCGGGATAACAGGGGCAACCATACTGCCAGACTGAATCGTAAATGGTTCAGTACCTGGTTCGATGTAGCTCACTTCATTGCCACGTCGAATGACTTCACGAACTGGGCCGCTTAGGTAAACAAGGTGTGCAAGTTGTTGGTCGTCGTTAACTGCATGGCGATAAACAAGAGGTTCAATACTGCTCTTCTTTATCAAAATGTAGGAAAGTTCGTAATTTAGCTGCTGACTGGCCTCGTTCATTTGATGTAACAAGGCCTTTGCAGTGGTTTCCTCTGCAAAGGCTGTTGGAGACATCAAGCTGAACAGTGTCAGTGCACTGACCAGGATTTTCTTCATTCAATGTCCGATTCTAGATGTGCATCTTGCATTGGCGATGCATCACTGTTTAATCTTAGCTGCAGCTCATAATCTTCTAGCATTGCATGAACACGTTTACGCTGCTCTTGCAAGTTAGCTTCAGATGCAGGCTTCTCAACAGAGTCACGCGTTAAGCTTACTGGTTCCGCAGAACCCGCAAATGGAATCGTCTGGAGTACAGGCAATTGCTCTGGTGCTGCAGGATCGTTACCGCCATATTGTTGAACACCCAATACAACTGCTAATGAAACACAGGCTGCCACAGCAACTTGTCCAAACTGTTGTAACCACGCAGGAAGCTGACGCTTCGCTTGTTGCGGCTTCGGCTGCTCTTCAATTGGAGCAACAGTAGGTTCAACATTCACTTGGTGCAGGTTCGACATTGAACCATGTGCAGGCTCGTTCTCAAGCGCTGCTGCTACACTGTTAGCAATGTTCCACTCTGGAGTTTCTGGCGCATCCCCACGCATAACATCACCAATTAAATGGTAACTCTGCCAGGTATCCATGCTTTCTTGATCAGATTCGAGATCTACAATGAGAGCTTTATCGATCGTTTCACCATCCATGAGTGCCGAAAGCTTTTCTTTATCAGCCATTATTTTCACCATAATTATTACAAGTTCTAGCGTTGTAAAAGAGGTTTAATTTTCTTTTCCACCGCTTCACGAGCTCGGAAAATACGCGAACGTACGGTTCCTACAGGGCAATCCATTACTTCTGCAATCTCTTCGTAGCTCAAACCTTCGAGCTCACGCAACGTCATTGCAGTTTTTAAATCTTCTGGTAGCGCTTCAATCGCTCCAAAAACGACTTGTTTCAATTCTTTTGACAGCGTTAAGTTCTCAGGGTTCGATATTTCTTTTAACGCGCTGCCTGTTTCGTAATATTCTGCATCTTCTGCATCTACATCTGTTGCTGGCGGCCTACGGCTCTGGGCAACGATATGGTTTTTAGCGGTGTTCACGGCAATTCGGTACAACCATGTATAGAAGGCACTCTCGCCACGAAAGTTAGGTATCGCGCGGTAAGCTTTAATAAAAGCTTCTTGTGCTACATCAGGTACATCACCGGAATTATTCACGTATCGAGAGATAAGATTACAAACTTTGTTTTGATACTTAACCACTAGTAAGTTAAATGCCTGCTTATCTCCACTCTGAACTCGCTCAATCAACACTTGATCGGTTAGCTGCTCGTTCATTCGAGCGGGTACTCCTATTGTTATAACCCTCACCTTCACAGATATGGGTACTAATTATGCGAAATGTAGTATTGACACCACCGTCTACAAGAGCACTATTGTGACTAAGCCAAATACCGAAAGTTCCAACTTTCTTAAAATTATTTGCCATTATTGTTTCACAATGTGATGTAATAAAAATAGCTATCCCTATCAATTTGGGGAAACTTGAGCAAAAGCAATGGTATTGAGCAATTAAATATTTCTAGATAGCTGTCTATATATTGATTTTGCATAGCGTTTAAGGATGACTCTGGAGAGATTATAACAGTCTTACCCAAACTCCTAAAACAAGACAAAGTCAATTGAGAGTGGACAACTCGACTATAGCCCGGGATTTAATAAGTTTTATGAACGCAAACCGTGAACATCAGTGTGATGTATTAGTGGTAGGAAGTGGTGCGGCAGGCTTGTCATTAGCCTTACGCGTAGCAGAACATGCAAAAGTAATTGTATTAAGCAAAGGACCACGCAGCGAAGGATCGACGTATTACGCACAAGGTGGTATCGCCGCGGTGTTCGATGAGTCAGACAGTATTGAGTCTCATGTAGAAGATACTCAAATTGCTGGGGCTGGGTTATGCGAAGAAGATACAGTTCAATTCATTGCTGAAAATGCGAAAGAGTGTGTGCAATGGCTGATTGATGGTGGTGTTCCATTTGATAAAGATGAAAACAGCACCGAAGGCCAACCAAAATATCACCTCACTCGTGAGGGTGGCCACAGTCACCGCAGAATTCTGCACGCTGCCGATGCAACGGGCATGGCGATGCAAACCTCACTACAAGATAACGTCAACAACCACCCAAATATCGAGATCTTCGAGCGCCACAATGCGCTGGATTTGATCACTGAAGATAAGATTGGTGGTTCAAAAGACAAGGTGATCGGTGCCTACATTTGGAACCGTAACCAAGAACACGTTGAAACCGTGCGCGCTAAATTTGTTGTATTAGCAACAGGCGGCGCTTCAAAGGTTTACCAATACACCTCTAACCCAGATGTCTCCTCAGGTGATGGTATTGCTATCGCTTGGCGTGCAGGTTGTCGTGTGGCAAATCTTGAGTTCAATCAGTTCCACCCAACTTGTTTATTCCACCCAGAAGCGCGTAACTTCCTACTGACGGAAGCACTGCGTGGTGAAGGTGCTTACTTGCGCCGCCCAGATGGTTCTCGTTTTATGAAGGACTTCGATGAGCGCGGTGAGCTGGCTCCACGTGATGTGGTTGCTCGGGCAATTGACTTCGAAATGAAGCGCTTGGGTGCCGACTGCATGTATGTTGATATCAGCCACAAGCCTGAAGAATTCATCACAACGCACTTCCCAATGATCCATACTCGCTTGATGGACTTGGGCATCGATATGACCAAAGAGCCAATCCCTATCGTACCAGCTGCTCACTACACTTGTGGTGGTGTAATGGTTAATAAGCAAGGTCAAACCGACCTGACTAACTTGTATGCGATTGGCGAAGTGAGCTATACCGGCTTACACGGTGCAAACCGTATGGCTTCTAACTCACTGCTTGAGTGTGTGGTTTACGCATGGGCAGCAGCAAAAGATATCGTTGAGAACATCGACCAATCTCAATTGTGTGCTGAACTGCCTGCATGGGATGAAAGCCAAGTAACCAACAGTGATGAAGAAGTTATCATTCAGCACAACTGGCACGAGCTACGTCTATTCATGTGGGATTACATGGGCATTGTTCGAACGGATAAGCGCCTTGAACGTGCACTACGCCGTATTCAGATGTTGCAGCAAGAGACTCATGAGTACTACAGCTACTTCAAAGTTTCGAATAACCTATTAGAACTGCGTAACTTGCTACAAGTGGCTGAGCTAATGGTTCGCTGTGCAATGCAACGTAAAGAGAGCCGCGGCCTTCACTACACGTTGGACTATCCAGAGCTTGCAGAAGACAGCGGCCCAACGATTCTTACGCCAGAGAAGCGCCAATCATAATTATGGGTTAAGCGTGCTTAGCTAATTAGTCATCAGCGAAAAGTAATTAAACGAAAGGGAGCCGAGTGCTCCCTTTTCTTTTGTCTAATGCTTTCTTTTATCTAATACTTTGGCTGACCTAGCACGCTCGTTGTAAGTTCGCCAGAAAGTGACGATATTCATTCTCGCAACAGCTGTCGCGCCAAAGCAATACCGAGTGCCCACACTCAAACTGCAATTTAACAAAGAACTGCGCCCAGACCTTATCCACGGACTTTAGAATATAACGTCGGTCATTCAATCGGATCTCACCATCTTCTTTATAATCAAAACGGCCATGAGCACTATTCAAAATCAGATGGTTGGTTTTAAACAGATGGATCAGCAGTGCTAAACAATAAAGGCTGGCGGCAAGTGGAATAGAAGACAGGACGATGAAAAACAAAAGGCACCCGAAAACAGTGCCTTTTGCGAATAATGCGGAATACGAAGGGTTAAGCTGGAGCTTAACGAACCTTGCTGAGGTTGTGTGCGACAATTTTATCAACCATTGATGCATGACCTAGGTTTTCACTGCGTCCGTGTCCCATTACCCAAGTAAACAAATCTGGGTCATCACACTCTAGTAGAGAAACAAACTCGCGCTGTTCCTGCTCTTGCAATGAATCAAAACACTCTTCAAAAAATGGCATGATGACTACATCAAGTTCTAACATGCCGCGACGGCAACCCCATTTAATTCGTGCTTTCTGCTCTGCAGTGTACATTGGCTATCCTCACCTATAATTTTTCTTTCTCGGAGTGTAACAAGTCATACGCTCTGCAACTACTATGTGAGTCACAGTCCCTATCTAAGCTCACAAAAAAACCTAGGCTGACAAAGAAACAGAACCGGATTAACATAGAGCCAAATAAAATTCTTAGGAAAGATAAAATGGATTGGAAAAACACATTTCAGCCACTCGCTCATACACAAAATGAATCGCTTCCAGAACTGATGATGACACACGTGTCAGACTGGAGTGCAATCACCATGATAGGCGATGACAAAAAGTCGTACCTGCAAGGTCAAGTAACGTGCGACGTGGTGACTCTTCCTAATGATGAATCCACATTAGGCGCGCACTGTGATGCAAAAGGAAAAGTATGGAGTATCTTTCGTTTGTTCCACCACAACGGTGGCTACGCACTCATGCAACCTAAATCTGCGATTGAAGTCGAGCTCGTTGAAATCAAAAAGTACGCCGTGTTCTCTAAGGTCGATATCGAGCAAACGTCTGACGTTGTCATCGGTGTGATGGGTACGTCTGCAAATCAATACATTGATTCGATTTCAGAAAGCCAAGGTAATGTGCGTGCGATTTCTGGCGGTACGGCCGTTTTAGTATCAGACAACCGCTGGGCTTTACTTGTGACAGAAGAAGCTGCAGAAGCTTTAGTCACCAACAGCTCTGCTGAGAAAGTATCGGAATCGCTTTGGCAGTATCATGAAATTCTTGATGCTCAACCGAACCTATCAAAAGCAGAGCAAAACGAACATATTCCTCAAGCGCTTAACCTGCAAGCGATTGGTGGTATCAGCTTTTCAAAAGGCTGCTACACAGGTCAAGAAACGGTTGCTCGTGCCAAGTACCGCGGTATGAACAAGCGTGAGATGCGCATTGTTTCTGGTCCGACAGCAGAAGCACTGTCTCTAGAGAACCCTATTGAACTAGAGCGTAGCGTGGGTGAAAACTGGCGTGGTACTGGTCGACTGCTCAACGTCTATCAATTTGCTGATAATCAAGCGATTGGCCTAATGGTGCTACCAAACAACCTGGATGATGATGTTCAGCTTCGATTGGCTGCGCAACCTGATCAAACATGGAATATCCTGCCATTGCCGTACAGCCTTGACGACGAGTAACCACGTGGAAACGCTGATTACACAATGGCTGGATCAACAGCAGGTGAATTATCGCCTGCTGATGCAAAGCAAGCCAACCACCAGCATCGAAGAAACCGCACAAGAGCGAGGCATCGACGCCTCTCAAATGGTGAAGTGCATCCTGCTCAAGGATATGGGCAACCAGTATGCGTTAGCCTGTACATCTGGCGATCGCTCTGTCGACCCCAAGAAAGTACGCTCGGTACTGAATTGTCGTCGAATGACCTGCGTGTCGCTCGCTGATGTTGAAGCGATCACTGGCTTTAAAGTGGGTTGTGTGGGTCCGCTCGCTCTAAAGAAACACATGCCGATCATTTTTGATCCTTCCATTCAGAACAACTCGACCATTACCATTAGCTCGGGTGATCGAATGGCTGGCGTTGCGTTGGATCTCAATGATCTTATGGCGCTATGTGCTCCGACCGTCGCTGACATCAGTCGATAATCACTTCGATCAGATCATGCTTCGCAAACTTCATTTAAGTATTTCATTGAGTACATTTTTAGTGTGAACTTCGTCATAAGAAGAACACACCCCTAATAAATAGTTACTCAAAATAAAAGCATAAGTAGTCACAAGGTTAAATTTGCGTTATTGTAAATTTACTGACTAGCTATTAAGCAAATCAGTACAAGTGAATCCACTGAGTAACATCAGTATCCACTTTTGTGTAATGCATCTGTGACTATTCGCCCGTTTTAGACGGGCTTTTTTTTGTCCAAAATTTACAATTTGATTACACAAACAAAAAAATCCCGCCTATTCTTATACTTGTAACATTATCACTGCTTAATACGAACAGGAAAGTTCACGGTAGTTCACTACTCAGTATTATTTTGGGGAGGAGCTCACGTAAAAATAGATGTTTACTGAAGAAAGTGCTTAGAACAGCACAAATATCTAATTAACGTCAACTCTACTGCATATTACTCCATGCTTATCACAATTATTATCTCGGAGTTTTTCTATAATATGCAGGCTAGGTAAATATAAGGATAATTAAGAATGAGACTGTTTAAGCGCTATACACCGAGTATGATTGCTAAACATGTAAGTCGACTTTTCAAAGGACGAATCTACATTTACGGCGTCGGAAAATTTGAGTTTGATAACGGTAAGCTAGTGCTACCAGACCGAGCAGAAAAACGTCACTTTCAAACAGTGAAAGAAATAAATAGTGAAATCATGAAACTGCGCTGCGCGTACGCATGACCTGATTACCTACAGAATTAAAAACAAAAAGGGTTGGCATTATGCCAACCCTTTTTTCGTATCAATGATGATTCGATAAATCACCAGAACACTATGTCACTATCGATGAGTCACTGGACGCTTAGCTAAATCAGGAAGATTGCCAGATAAACCCAGTGCGCGCTTCATGATCTCATCTTTCGCACCCGGTAATTGACCTGCTAGCTTCATACCGATACCACGAATCAGCTTCTTAGCTGGGTTATCGCCTTCAAACAGGTCTTTAAAGCCCTGCATTGAAGCAATCATTTTCGCCGCCTCTGCTTTTCTCCAGCGCTCGTAGCCGCGAAGATTACGCTTGGTGCCAATGTCCTCACCCGCAGTCCATAGCTTTAACAGCTCTTGTGCTAAGCTTGCTGCGTCTAATAGGCCAAGGTTAACGCCCTGCCCCGCTAATGGATGAATGGTATGAGCAGCATCACCAACCAAAGCCACACGCTCTACCGCAAAGTCACGTGCATAACGCATGCGTAGTGGGAATGCAAAACGGTCACCAACCACTTCGCATAATCCAAGCTTTGAGTCGAACTCTGCCGTTAGCTGCTTATTAAAATCAGTATCCGACATGGATACCAACTTCTCGGCACGATTTGGTTCCGTAGACCAAACAATCGAGCTCATGTGGCTTGGTTGCATTGGTAGAAATGCCAATGGGCCTTGAGGTGTGAATATTTGACGAGCAACGCTGTGGTGCGGCTCTGTGGTTTTGATGTTCGCGACAATCGCACTGTGTCCGTAATCCCAATGTGTTAATGGGATATCTTGCTGCTTACGAACCCAAGAGTTTGCGCCGTCTGCTCCAACAACTAACTTAGCTGTCAGTGCTTGACCATTGTCCAATGTTAACCAAGCTTCACTTTCACCAATCGCCATCGTTTTACACGTTGCGGGCATATACAGGCTGACGTTGTCTTGCTTCTTAACCTGATCAAGCAGCGCTAATTGAATCACACGGTTTTCAACGATATGACCCAAGTTCGGCTGAGCCAAGCGTGTCGAGTCAAACTCAATACGGGCAAAGCTGTCTTGCTCCCACACTTCCATCGCTTGATACGGTGCTGCACGTCTTTGTTCGATACCTTGCCATGCACCTAGGTTGCGAAGAATCACTTCACTAGAACGACTCAACGCGGATACACGTACGTCAGGCAGCTCACTAAGCCCTTCGCTGGGAGCTCTACCTTCAATGACAGCAATTCTTAGGTCACTGTCTTTCAGGGCAGCAGCAAGCGCTAAGCCAACCATGCCACCACCAACAATCGCGATATCAACACTTTGCATCATTATTTATTACCTTATCTTTCTACTAGGCCAAGCGTATGACGCAAAAGTGGACCTTTAAGTGGTGGAAGGTTATCTATTACGGCTAACCCAAGATTACGCCCAATGCGAGCGGTCATAAAATCGTTTGAGAACAGGTGAACTAGGCTTGAAGTCAACGTGATCGTTGCGTCTCTATCTTGTTCTCTACGTTTTCTAAAGTTAACAAGACCACGGTAACGACCCACATCATCCAACTGAGTACACAACTCTTCTGCCAAGGAAGCCACGTCTCGGATACCTAGGTTAAAGCCTTGCCCCGCAATGGGGTGAAGCGTTTGAGCAGCATTACCAACAATGGCAAATCGATGAGAGATATTTTGCTGTCGGTGACGAAGAATCAGTGGATAGCTCGCACGCTTGCCGACTTTCTCTAATCGGCCAAGTCGCCAACCAAAATCGCTCTGAAGCTGCTCAAGGAATTCGTCGTCGTTAAAAGCCATAACTTTATCGACTTGCTCCGGCGGTAAACACCAAACCAGAGACAAACGGTTATCACTCATCGGCAATAGAGCGACTGGCCCATGATGGGTAAAACGCTCAAATGCGCGACCTTGATGGGGTTCGCTCGCCACGATATTGGCAATCATAGCAACCTGTTCAAAGTCATGTTCATTCAGTGGGATATTGAGTTGCTGACAACAGGTTGAGATTGCACCGTCAGCCGCAACCAGTAACTTAGTCGTTATGGTTTGCCCACTGTTGAGTTCGATAGTCGTCAGTGACTCACTGCGCTCAATTTTCGCTACCGAGTCCGGACACAGCATCGTAATTGCCGCTTCTGATTCCAGCTTCTGCTGATAGATTCGACCTACATCTGCTAACTCGACCACATAGCCAAGCGCATCTACAGCCAGTTCTTCACTGTAGATATCCGTCATTCCAGCATGCCCACGATCTGATACATGAATATCTTTAATCGGGGTCGCGACAGGAGCAATAGATTGCCACAAGTGCAGAGAGTCAAGGATCTGTACCGTGCCGTAAGACAAAGCGATCGAACGAGAATCAAACCCAGGGTGAGCTTGATGATCAACCTGATAAGGCTCAACGACCGCAATCGACAACGAACCTTGGCTTAGGTGATTCAAAGCAAGAGCCAGAGTTGCCCCCGCCATTGCGCCACCAGCAATTACAACATCATATTGAGCCATCATAACCTCAAACCGACAAACGATTAGTGAATGGTTGGCGCCGCATCTTCAGATGGGCGAGCACCAAATTCAGCATGAATCGTTAATGCACACGCTTTTACGTGCTCAATAACGTGTTCTAGAAGTTGTGCTTGCTCTTCCAGATCATCTTCTTCGTCAATGCCTAGCTTCGCCATCTCTTCAAGATCAGCCAATGCTTCTTTCGTACCTTCAGATGCTTTGTTCAATTGAGCGCCAACAAGACCTAATCCAGAGATGAAATGGTTAATCCAATCAGACACACCATCAGCAAGATCAAACACGCTCGCGCTTGCATCTTCATCTGGCAGTAACATAGACAGTTCCATGCCTGAGCCTGTGATTTCACTGGTTGTGACTTTTAGTGTTGCTTCCGCTAGCGTTAGCGCGCGATCTGGCCAGCCCATACCTTCATTGGTGTAATCGAAGATCAGTGGTTGCCAGCTTTTATCTGCAAGGTTTAAGCCTCCGCTTAACATACCCGTTAATAAACCATGCATCTCAGCAGGGGTTACGGCTAGACTTGCCGATTGAAGTTCAGTCGCAACCGTTAGGTAGTCAGGTAAAGTAGTTTCGCTCATCAGATAGCTCGCTCAGTTATTCTTTATATCGATAGTATAATCGTACCACTTCACCCCAATTCTGGTAAGCATCGATCCCCAGCAATTGAAGGATGACTGACTATCAATTGTTCAATTTGCTGAATTACTGTGTGCTCAAGCTCTCATTTACAAACAGTCACTCTGAAAAGCTTGAATCTTAATAGCGGTTTACCTATAGTTTCTCCCTCAGAGGAGATTGCTTCCTCATCGGTACTTGCACTTTTTCTTTCTCAAAAAATGGCGAAGGGCAACAGCCTTAAAATAGCGCGTTAAAGAGTTCATCCATCATGAGTAATCAAGCGGTAGACGTTGAAATATTAGGAAAACTGACTCGAGTGAATTGTCCACCAGGGCAAGAAGAGTCATTGATTGCAGCGGCGGCCGATCTTGATAATCGATTGAAAGAGATGGCTGAACGTACTAAGGTAACCAATGAAGTGAAGCTGCTAACGATCGCAGCTCTGAATATTTGTTATGAGCTACAAACCAAGAAGTTTGAAGCAAACGACGAACAAAACGCACTGACCGAGCGAATGGAACAGCTCACGACATCACTTTCAGATGTCCTCAGTAAAGTTAAGCACGGACAGCAATAGCGTACACAAAATTTACCCTGGAGTGTTTGTCAGAGGATTCACGTCCCCGAGCCGATAAGCAATCCCTAAGGGTTAGTACTTGAGTGCTATTGAGCATGCTCGGTCCGCCGAGAAGCCTACGGTAATCATTGCTGATCCGCCTTGAACTCGCTGGTTCAAGGGCCATCTATTCTCAACGGCACTTTGGGGTATCCCTTCTTATGAAGACGCTCACACGCAGCGAATTTCGCAAACAGATCCGTATCAAGCGCAATGCCTTATCTGGCGACCAACAAACTCAATCCGGTATAGACTTAGTTAAGCAGTGTTCTCAACTCAATGAGATTCAGTCTGCTCAGCATATCGCTCTTTATATTTCCATTGATGGCGAACTCGATACCCAGCCTTTAATCGAATGGTTATGGGCGCAAGGTAAGCAAACCTATTTACCAGTATTGCACCCCTTCTCTGCCGGACACTTGCTGTTTCTGCACTACTCGCCAACAACACCGACGGTCTTGAATAAATACGGTATTGTCGAACCTCAGCTCAATCAGATGCTGGTTAAACCTTGCCAGCAACTCGACCTTATTCTTACGCCCCTTGTCGGCTTTGACTCTCAAGGGCATCGCTTAGGCATGGGCGGCGGATATTACGATCGCACCTTGGCGAAGTGGTTCGAGACGGGCAATGGCGCAACACCTATTGGCCTTGCTCACGATTGCCAACATGTCGATCGCTTACCAATTGAAGGTTGGGACATTCCGTTACCTCAAATCGTGACTCCGAGTAAAACTTGGCAATGGGAAAACAACCATTAAAGCGCTATAATCGCGCCGCAAACGTTAACCTCGATATAGAAACGTTAACTCAATATCTAAACGTTAACTTCATCATTACGCAAACGATCAATTCAAAGCGCAAGACCTTATTCAGGAGAATGGCATGACTCAAGATGAAATGAAAAAAGCAGCTGGCTGGGCAGCACTTCAATATGTTGAAGAAGGCAGCATTGTAGGTGTAGGTACTGGCTCTACAGTAAATCACTTCATCGACGCACTAGGCACAATGAAAGACAAAATCAAAGGTGCGGTTTCAAGCTCTGTTGCTTCAACGCAACGACTAGAAGAGCTAGAGATCAAAGTGTATGAGTGTAACGATGTCGCTAAGCTAGACATCTATGTTGATGGCGCAGATGAAATCAACCCAACTCGCGACATGATCAAAGGCGGCGGTGCTGCTCTGACTCGTGAAAAAATCGTAGCGGCTATCTCTGATAAGTTTGTGTGTATTGTTGACGGCACTAAAGCAGTTGATGTGTTGGGTAAATTCCCACTACCTGTTGAAGTGATTCCAATGGCGCGTTCATACGTTGCACGTGAACTAGTAAAGCTTGGTGGTGACCCGGTTTACCGCGAAGGTTGCACAACCGATAACGGCAACATGATCCTAGACGTGTACGGCATGGCGATCGAAAACCCGAAACAACTAGAAGATATCATCAATGGTATTGCTGGTGTGGTAACGGTTGGTCTGTTCGCTCACCGTGGTGCTGATGTGGTTATCACTGGCACGCCAGAAGGTGCAAAAATCGAAGAATAAATAATAGAAGATTGAGTTTTTCTGTTACTTCATTACATACGGTGCCCAAGGGCGCCGTTTTTTTTGCTTTATACCTGTAAAATTATGTCTTATTCCGTAATTTTCTTACCCAAAACATTTTTTTTTTGTTACTTTATTGTTCAGAAGACGCACAGGGAAAACGTTTGTCTCCTAACAAAGTGGTGAATTTGTTCCCCTTTCAGCCATTTTGTAGCACGTGCGCCGCATTTGCCCAACCTTTCCATTTTAAGGACGAGAACAATGGCCAAAGTTTCACTGGAAAAAGAAAAAATAAAAATTCTACTTCTAGAAGGTCTTCACCCTTCTTCTGTAGAAGTACTGCAAGCTGCTGGTTACACAAATATTGAGTACCACAAAGGCTCGCTACCGGAAGATGAACTTCTTGAAGCAGTTAAAGATGCTCACTTCATTGGTATCCGTTCTCGCACAAACATCTCCCAAGAAGTGATTGATGCGGCTGAAAAACTGGTTGCAGTTGGTTGTTTCTGTATTGGTACTAACCAAGTCAACCTTCAAGCGGCAGCAAAGCGCGGCATCCCTGTGTTCAACGCACCATTCTCAAACACTCGAAGTGTTGCTGAGCTAGTTCTTGGTCAGGTTCTATTGCTACTTCGTGGCATTCCAGAAAAGAACGCTCTTGCGCACCGTGGTATTTGGAAAAAGAGTGCAGACAACTCTTACGAAGCTCGTGGTAAGCGTTTAGGTATTATTGGTTACGGTCACATTGGTACTCAACTGGGTATTATTGCGGAAAACCTTGGTATGCGCGTTTACTTCTACGATATCGAAAACAAGCTGTCTTTAGGTAATGCAACGCAAGTTCATACCATGACCGAACTGTTGAATAAGTGTGATGTGATCTCTTTGCACGTCCCTGAAACCAACGAAACTAAGAACATGATGGGTAAAGAAGAGTTCGAGCGCATGAAGCCTGGCTCTATCTTTATCAACGCAGCACGTGGCACAGTGGTAGACATTCCAGCTCTGTGTGGCGCTCTAGATTCTGGTCACCTTGCAGGTGCAGCGATCGACGTTTTCCCAACTGAACCAAAAACCAATGCTGACCCATTTGAGTCACCATTGATGCAGTTCGACAACGTGATTCTGACACCTCACGTAGGTGGTTCAACTCAGGAAGCGCAAGAGAACATCGGTGTTGAAGTGGCTGGCAAGCTAGCGAAATACTCAGATAACGGCTCTACGCTATCAAGTGTTAACTTCCCAGAAGTATCTCTACCACTACACATGGGCACGTCTCGTTTGCTGCACATTCACGAAAACCGCCCAGGTATCCTAACGCAGATCAACACCATCTTCGCTGAAGAAGGCATCAACATCGCGGGTCAGTATCTACAGACTGCGGCTGATATGGGTTATGTAGTTATCGATGTAGAAGCGGATCGTTCACAAGAAGCACTGCTAAAACTGAAAGAGATCGAAGGCACAATCCGTGCTCGTCTACTTCACTAATCATCGAACTTGATATTAGTAAAAACAAAAAGGCTCTCATTATGAGAGCCTTTTTAGTATTTGGCCTATCGTAGGTAATTAGATCACCATGATCCAAAAGCCTCTATCGCGCTATCTTATTCTTCGATCTGGTAGATCACATTAACACGATCGCGAATGGTGATCGTTGAGTCTTCATAAGAGTTCGACTCTGTTCTCGCATCCATCGCCATTGAACGCATTAACACAGGCTGAGAAGATTGTGCGTTGTAATCAACACGCCAAACATCACCTAGCTCACGCTCAAAACCACTCGCTAATGATTTCGCTTTCGAGCGCGCATCCTTGATGGCTTCTAAGCGCGCTTGCTCTTGATACTTAGCTTGATCACGAACTTGAAGCTGAATGTTGTCGATCTGATTAATGCCTTCTCCAATCGCAATATCCATGTACTCATTAAGATTAGCTAGCTCGTTCACTTGAACAGTCACATTACGTGAAGCTCGGTAGCCGACCAATTCTGGTTTGCCATCTTTTGGATAGTGATATTGAGGAGATAGGTACAGGTTAGAGCTGTGTACACTCGCCTCTTCAACACCGGCTTGATGCAGTTTATTGAGGAAGCCAGTCACCACTTTATCAACGGTATTCTTAGCTTGTTCAGCAGTCATCGTCGATTCCACGACTCTCACAGAGAATGTCGCCATATCTGGTGTCGCGATCACTTCACCGTAGCCCGTCGTTGAAATATGCGGGAAGGATGGAGAGTCTGCCAATGATGGAAAACTCACAGCACTCAACGCCGCAGTAAGAGTAAGAGACGTTGCTAACATCTTTGGTACAAGCTTCATTAGGTATGACCTATGCTAAACAAATGTACTTTCATCATAGAGCAATTTATCGTTTAGCCAATCCAGAGCACGCACTTCTAACAGAACTTTGACGCTGAAAAAATCAACAGCTTACTGAGGCAAGTGATTGTGAGCAAAACCTAATATCGCTTGAGATATCTCTTTGAGTACCCCACTTTCTAGCTGCCAGTGGTGCCAATAGATGCGATAAGACAACAAAAAGCCGGGCGTAATATCAATCAACGCACCGGACTCTAGCTCATCGATGATCTGCAATCGAGGGATCAAGCAATAGGCCACACCTGACAACGCTAAACGCACAAATGCCTCTGAGCTGCCGACCGTGTGATTGATCACGCTGTCCCTTGGTACATTAAAATGGTCATGCAGAAACTTCTTATGCAGATCATCGTATTGGTCATAAGAAACCGCTGGTGCCTTGCTTAATGTGGCGTAGTTTACGCCTTCAGAAAAATATCGCTGATGGAAGTCAGGGCTCGCCACACACACATAATCCATCCTGCCAAGATAGTCAGCACTGCAACCGGGGATCGCTTGAGACTCTAAACTGATCGCACCAGCCACCTCACCGCTTTTAATCTTATCAATGGTTCTCGCCTCACCATGAATCGCGAGGTTCAGTTCCACTTGGCGAGACTTCATCACATCCGATAATGCAGGCAACAACCATGTCGCTAAACTATCTGCATTGGTAGCGATAGAGATTGATAAGGGTTGCGCACTATCTTCATTCATCAACTCAGGCACCAGTTCATGCTCTAACAAACGAACACGGCGATACAAACCCAATAACTTTTTCCCCGCAGGGGTTGGCCTAGGCGGGTTTTCTCTCACTAAAGCAGGCTGAGCTAACCACTTTTCTAGCTGTTTGATGCGTTGAGACACCGCAGACTGGGAGATATATAACTGCTCCGCAGCCCTTTCAAAGCTACGTTGTTTCACCACTGCATCCAGTGCTTCTATCCACTTATAATCCAATCCACGCATCAATTTGCTTCCTTTTTAAGCTAACTCAACTACACATTAGCAACTCTAATAATAGATTAAAATCATTAATTATACTTATTTAAAGGGTCGGAGTATCTTCGCCATATAGCACGTAAATATCGTTAAATAAGTGGAGGTTAAAATGAGTTTTTGGGTTTTATTACAAGGTTTTGGTCTAGGGGCAAGCATGATTATCCCTATTGGCGCTCAGAATGCGTACGTCCTAAATCAAGGGATAAAGCGCAACCACCATTTAACCACCGCGACAATCTGTAGCCTGCTCGATACCCTGTTTATCTCATTGGGTATCTTTGGTGGCGGTGCAATTTTGTCACAAAATGAATTGCTACTCACCTCGGTGACATTAGGCGGCATCGCTTTTCTAACCGTGTATGGTTTGTTATCACTGCGCAGCGCCTTTAAAGCGCCCTCTAGCGAGGAGTCAAAAGGAGAGATACTGGCTCGTGGTAAGCGCACCGTTATTTTGGGCGCCTTGGCGGTGACAGTATTAAACCCACACCTCTATTTGGATACCGTGGTGATTCTTGGATCGATTGGCGGGCAGTTTGAAGGTAACGACAGAATTGCGTTTGCTATGGGGACCATCTTGGCTTCGTTCGTCTGGTTTTATTCTTTGTCATTGGGCGCAGCAAAGCTAGGTCCAACACTATCTAAACCGAATGTTAAGAAAGGCATTGATATCGCAGTAGCAACCATGATGTTCGCAATTGCTGCAGTGCTTACCAATGGACTGATTGAGCAATACTGGTAATCACTTAAAGAACAGAGGTTACCAACCAAGCCAGAGATGACATTAGTAACTCATTCATATAATGAGTTACGCTAAAATGACTCGAATTTTACTGTTCAGTTCACTCAACGCAGCTTCAAGGCTTGGTTCAGGTTGGCTCAAGTGATTTATTAAGGTCATGAAATAGCTATCCATAATCAATGGCATTTTTTCAGAAATAGATGCATCGACATAAATCGTCTGAAACAATGCCTGATCAAAGGTGCGGTAATAGTCTAGATCCCAAATGACCTCTTTGAGTAACGCTCGACTTAACTCAACATTATCAAAATAATAGCGGTAGTAGTGTTCAATCAGCGAGATACCGACATCCACAGCACATTTATCTTGCTCTGCCGCTAACACCTCCTGACCAATCTTTTCCAACTGCGATAGCATCCCTTCTCGAAGGATCGTCAGCTTGGTTTCAAAATGACTAAACACCGTGCCATCTGCCACACCCGCATGACGAGCGATCTGTCGAGTTGTGGTGTTGTCATAACCATTTTCCCCAAACAACTTCCAAGCAGACGCTAAGATCTTCTGTTTCGTTATCTCTCTCTTACTCACGAAAATACACCCTTCTCAAATCAAGCTTGATCATACTCTTAGTGCTCTAATTTGACAAATTGAGCGCGCTCATTTTAATTTGGAGATACGGACATGATGAATTTATTAAACCGATTAGGACAAGTGCTTATTTTTCTGCCCACGATCTTTTGCTTCTCTTACCTACTTCGACCACTACTGATGATGATTCTAATTCCTGGCGGTTTATGTTTATTGGCTATTTTGGGAGGACAAGAAGTAAGAAAGCCCTTGTATACGATGCTGAAAACATCGTTATGGCCAACGTCGAGTAGAACGCGAAATAGGGATATACAAAGAAAAGAAGCGAAGCAGTAACAACAACTAACGAGTAAGAGGAATCATATTGAAAACAACAAAAAAGGCGGACAACCTAAGTTATCCGCCTTTCCTTATAAAAGCTTATAGTTATAAAAACTAACTAGAAATTAAGCTTCTACTTTATTCATGTGTACATCCATTTGCGGGAATGGAATTTCGATACCTTCTTTATCCAAGCCTTCTTTGATTGCTTGCATCAGGTCGAAGTAAACATTCCAGTACTCTGCAGTGCTAACCCATGGACGAACCACGAAGTTAACTGAAGAGTCAGCAAGTGTGTGAACACCCACTTGAACGCCAGGTTCTTTCAACACGCGCTCATCAGATTCACAGATCTTAGTCAGAAGTTCTTTGGTCTTTTGTAGATCAGCACCGTAAGAAACACCGATCATTAGGTCGATACGACGTGTATCATGACGTGAGTAGTTCGTGATTGGGCTACCGATAACGCTGCCGTTTGGTACCACAACCATTTTGTTGTCAGGTGTTGTTAGAACAGTTTGGAAGATTTGAATTGAATCAACTGACCCCGCTACACCACCGATTTCCACGTAGTCACCAGACTTAAATGGACGGAACGCAACGATAAGTACACCAGCAGCAAAGTTAGATAGTGAGCCTTGTAGAGCCAGACCGATAGCTAAACCAGCTGCACCAATTACAGCAACGACAGATGCTGTTTGAACACCTAAGCGACCAAGAGCTGCAATTAGAACAATAACAAATAACAAGTAACGAACTAAGCCATGGATAAACTCGATAACCGCTCGGTCCATTTTCTTCTTCTGAAGAACCTTAGACACGCTATTCGCTACTGCTTTAACGATTAAGTTACCAATAAATAGAATAACGAGCGCAGAAATAATGTTTACACCGTATTGAATAAACAAATCTGAGTTATCCGTTAACCATTGTTCTGCATTTGAAAGACCATCCACAAGCGGGGTCTCAATCGTTGTAGAACTCTCAGCCATAATGTGCATCCTCTATGTAATATGCTATGAGCTAAACTGCCTTAAGCCAAATCTACCAAACACAAAGCAAACAGTTTAATTCCTGTTAAGTCATTGTGTTAAAAGTAAATTAAAGCCAAGTCCTTTTTTATAAACTGAACCAAGTCCAGTTTTTCGGCACGATATCCTATCTTTGACAGATTGCAAAGTCATATTTATGTAAGCTTTTGAAATAATAAAACTTACTGATAAACACAAATACCGATAACTAAAAGACTACGAAATTTATTCACCGCACGCTAGGTTTTTCACATAATTAATACAAGTTTTTATCAGACATAAAAAAACCCGCTCAATGAGCGGGTTTTTAAAACTTAAAGAGTACTTAATTCAAAGAATTATAGTACGTCGATAGCGTTAAGGTCAGCAAATGCTTTCTCAAGACGAGTAACCATTGAAGCTTGACCAGCACGTAGCCATACGCGTGGATCGTAGAACTTCTTGTTTGGTTGGTCTTCGCCTTTAGGGTTACCGATTTGGCCTTGTAGGTAATCGAAGTTTTCAGCTGAGTAAGTACGGATACCGTCCCAAGTTGCCCACTGTGTATCAGTATCGATGTTCATTTTGATAACACCGTAGCCGATAGACTCTTGGATTTCTTCTTCAGAAGAACCAGAACCACCGTGGAATACGAAGTTTAGAGCGTTAGGTGCGATACCGAACTTCTCTGCACAGTATGCTTGAGAGTCACGTAGGATAGTTGGAGTAAGTACAACGTTACCAGCTTGGTAAACACCGTGTACGTTACCGAAAGAAGCCGCAATAGTGAAACGAGGGCTAACTGCGTTTAGAACTTCGTAAGCGTAAGCTACATCTTCAGGAGAAGTGTAAAGCTCAGATGCGTCCATATCAGAGTTATCAACGCCGTCTTCTTCACCACCAGTACAACCTAGTTCGATTTCTAGCGTCATGTTCATTTTAGCCATGCGCTCTAGGTACTTAGCACATGTTTCGATGTTCTCTTCTAGAGACTCTTCAGAAAGATCGATCATGTGAGAAGAGAAAAGAGGCTTACCAGTTTGTGCGAAGAACTCTTCACCAGCGTCTAGTAAACCGTCGATCCATGGAAGAAGTTTCTTAGCAGCGTGGTCAGTGTGCAGGATAACTGGAACACCGTAAGACTCAGCAACAGCGTGTACGTATTTTGCACCAGCAACAGCACCAAGGATTTGTGCGCCTTGACCTTCAAGTTTAACGCCTTTACCAGCGAAGAAACCAGCACCGCCGTTAGAGAACTGAACAACAACAGGAGCTTTAACTTTAGCTGCTGCTTCTAGAACACCGTTGATTGAATCAGTGTTAACAACGTTTACAGCAGGAAGTGCAAACTTGTTCTCTTTTGCGATTTCAAATACTTTCTGTACGTCATCGCCAGAAATTACACCAGGTTTTACAAAATCGAAGATCTTAGACATGGAAATAGTCCTATTTATTCTATCGTTTTAAGATTAAAAAACTTAAGTTCAAAAACTTGCAATCGTTTGCTCACAACTTGCGCCATTCTAGCAAAAAAATGTGATATGCAGCAAACGTTAAAAGGCGAGATTCACATCTCGCCTTTCTAAATCAATTATGCTTTAGCACGCTCTTCAAGCATTGCTACTGCAGGAAGTACTTTACCTTCAACGAATTCAAGGAAAGCGCCACCGCCAGTAGAGATGTAAGAAACATCAGCTTTGATACCGAACTTGTCGATAGCAGCTAGCGTGTCACCACCGCCTGCTACAGAGAAACCTGCAGACTCAGCGATTGCTTTAGAGATACCAGCTGTACCCGCTTCGAAGTTCTTGAATTCGAATACGCCTACAGGGCCATTCCAAAGGATAGTTTTAGCGTTGCCGATAATTTCAGCTAGTGCCGCAGTTGAATCTGGACCAAGGTCGAAGATCATGTCGTCATCTTGAACTTCAGAAACGTGCTTGATTTCAGCTTCTGCGTTTTCGTCGAATGCTTTAGCACATGCAACGTCAGTCGCTACTGGGATAGCACACTCTTTCATTAGCTTCTGAGCCGTTTCAACTAGGTCAGCTTCGTATAGAGACTTACCTACGTTGTGGCCTTCAGCAGCGATGAATGTGTTCGCGATACCACCACCAACAACAAGTTGGTCAGCGATTTTAGATAGAGACTCAAGAACTGTTAGCTTAGTCGATACTTTAGAACCACCAACGATAGCAACTAGCGGACGCTCTGGGTTATCCATTGCTTTGCCAAGAGCTTCAAGCTCAGCAGCAAGAAGAGGACCAGCACATGCTACAGGAGCGTGAGTACCAACACCGTGAGTAGATGCTTGTGCACGGTGAGCTGTACCGAATGCGTCCATCACGAAGATGTCACATAGCGCAGCGTACTGCTTAGAAAGTGCTTCTTCGTTCTTCTTCTCACCTTCGTTGAAACGAACGTTTTCAAGAACAACCAGTTCACCAGCGTTTAGCTCTAGGCCGTTTAGGTAATCTTTAGCTAGTTTAACTTCGCAATCTAGTGCGTCGTTTAGGTAGTTAACTACAGGAGCTAGAGAGAACTCTTCGTTGTATTCGCCTTCAGTAGGACGACCAAGGTGAGAAGTAACCATTACTTTTGCACCAGCTTCTAGGCAAAGCTTGATAGTTGGTAGAGATGCTAGGATACGTGCATCTGAAGTTACTTTACCGTCTTTTACTGGTACGTTTAGGTCAGCACGGATAAATACGCGTTTACCTGCAAGTTCCAGGTCAGTCATCTTGATCACAGACATGATTTGTCCTCTCAAATTTAAATAAAAATAAAGTTTTGGAAACTCAGCAACCCTGCTAAGCCTATAAATTATTCAACTGGTAATTTTTCAACTACTAGTAATATGTGGACACTTAGTATTTATTTCAAGCTAAAAAATAAATAATCCGCACATTTGCTTCTAGGTCTTACTTCTTGCCTTCAGAAGCTTGCATTGCAAGAACCGTATCCAGCATTCGGTTCGCAAAGCCCCATTCATTGTCACACCACACTAGCATTTTTACTAAGTGGCCGTTGCTCACTCGAGTTTGTGAACCATCAACGATTGCGCTATGGGGATCGTGATTAAAGTCGATGGAAACGAGCGGCGCTTCAGTATAGTCAACTATATTGTGTAATGTACACTGGGACGCATTAACAATGGTTTGATTTACGTCATTAACTTTCACATTTGTATTAATTGTGACACTTAAATCCATCGCTGTTACGTTTACCGTTGGTACACGCACAGATATCGCTTCGAACTTGTTAGAAAATTTCGGGAAGATTCTTTCAATACCTTTATGCAATTTGGTATCGACGGGAATGATGGATTGGCTCGCAGCTCGAGTACGGCGAAGGTCGCTGTGGTACGCATCAATCACTTGCTGATCATTCATTGAAGAGTGAATCGTTGTGATGGTACCGGACTCGATGCCAAAGGCGTCATCAAGAACCTTAATGATAGGAACAATACAGTTGGTGGTGCATGAACCGTTGGAAACGATTCGATGGTCGGCCTCGATGGTGTCGTGATTCACGCCATAGATAATGGTGTTATCAAGGTCGTTCGCACCAGGATGTGAAAACAGCACCTTTTTCGCCCCAGCAGCAATATGCGCTAGGCCGTCAGCTCGGCAACCGTAAACACCGGTACAATCGAGTACAATATCCACCTCAAGGTCACGCCAAGGCAACAACTCGATATCAGCAAGGTGCAAGATACGAATCGTGTCGAAGTCACCTTTATCTTCCGCACCAATGCCATGATGGACATAGATGTGCTCTTGGTCGTTGGAGATCTTCTTACCGAAGCGGCCGTGACTGGTGTCGTACTGCAATAGGTGAGCCATAGCGTCAGGCTGAGCAAGCTCATTGACAGCTACCACTTTGATTTGTTGGCTTTTGCCACTTTCATAGACAGCGCGCAATACATTACGCCCTATTCGTCCAAATCCATTTATCGCGACTTTTAGCATAGTTCCGTACATCTAACCAAAATTTCGTGCAACAGATGATAACTGAATCCTACCCAAAAGGCATTACTTGAATACCTCAGTCTACTTAGGACAGGTTGATCTGCTACTTCTAAAGATGAGTCTAGGAGAAAACAAATCCCAGATACAAAAAACCGAGCTCAGCGCTCGGTTTTTTCCTTCATTTAACTGTTAGCACAAGGCCATCAGTCAATGATTAAGCAAGAAGCTCTTTCGCTGTGTTTACTACA
>NZ_AJZD02000207.1:0-4018 GCF_000272105.2 Vibrio splendidus 12E03 | reverse complement strand
AACTGAGTCATTAGTAAATACCCATGCTCAAATTATTTTTACTCGAAATATCAATAATTAGAGTATTGAGAGTAATTTTCAGTGCTTTAATGATGTGAAATTTAACAATAGCAGAGCTGGTCGGGTTGTCACCGCCTGCTTGCTTAAAGCGAGTGAAACGATTGAGAGAGGAAGGCGTGATTGTGAGTGATGTGTCTATCATTAACCCAGAACTTACAGGCAGTAAGATGACTTTGGTTGTGTCCGTAGAAATGGAACGAGACCGAGGGGATATTTATCAGATCTTTCGCCATTCTATTTCTAAGGCGTCAGAGGTCACGCAGTGCTATCAGATATCGGGCAGTTTTGACTTCATGTTGATTGTCACGGTCAAAGACATTCAAGCCTACGAAGATTTTGTTGAACGAGTACTGCGCAAAGATTTAAACATTCGCAAGTTCCATACCTCTGTTTCTATGAGAACCGTGAAATTTACCACTGCAGTTAACTTAGATGAGTCATGACCGCTAATTTGAGAAGAGAAGAGAAGAGAAGAGAAGAGAAGAGAAGAGACGTGAAGCTTTGAGCTTTGTGAGGTGTCAGGCGTATTTTTGTATAAATAGCAGGCATTTACATAAAATGTGACGTTCACATTTTGTCATAACTTTAATAATTGTATATATTCCTCGCCTAAAACAATAATTAACAAAAGTTAATATAAATGACTGTCAGTTCATCTTCTCAATCTCGTGAAACGCTTCTAAGCGAAAACGAGCAACTTGTCTCGACTACCGACCTTAAAGGTGTGATTACTTACAGTAATGATGCTTTTTGTCGCATCGCAGAATACAGCCAACAAGAATTGCTAGGGCAACACCACAACATCGTGAGGCATAATGATATGCCGAAAGCGGCTTTTGCCGATATGTGGGTTAACCTAAAGCAGGGTAAAGCGTGGCGCGGTATCGTAAAAAATAAAACCCAATCTGGTGGTTACTACTGGGTTGATGCTTACGTTACCCCTATTTATGATGGCGGGAAGGTGAGTGGCTACCAATCGGTTCGTGTTAAGCCTAAAAACGAATGGGTACAAGTCGCGGATAAGGCTTACCAAAGCTTATTGAAGACTGAGAAGTCGGGGCGTCAATGGTCGTTACAGATCAGTGACAGTGTTCGTTACGCAGTGTTACTCGGTTCTTTAGCAGCCCCTTTGATTTCAAACCTAATCGAAGTAGGGCAAGTATCGCAATGGTTATTGAGCTTACTTCCTGTTTCCGCATTAGCATTGCTTTTCCGACAAGAGCTCATTGATACTCCATTGCAGTTAAAAAAGCTGCAGTCTAAATTCGATAGTGTCAGTCGCCTTGTCTATTCAGGCAATAGTCAGTTCTCTGTTGCCGATTTTCACTTAAAATTATTGTCTGCAAGAATCCGCACGGTACTAGGTCGCATGACAGACTCAGCCAAGCCACTACAGGATTTGGCGGACAACCTGAATGCCACGTCATTTGAAGTATCAGAAGCCTTAGACCAACAAACAAAAGACATCCTTCAAGTACGAGAGGCGACTGAAGAGGTTGAAGTAACCGCGAATGAGGTCTCTTCTCGTACAGAAGAAGCGCACCAGATTGTTGATGTGACTTTGCAAACCTGTGCTGGCGCTAAAGAGAGTATTAATCAAACCCATCGAAATTTAGAAAGCTTGGCTTCACAGGCTGAAAAGGCGACTCAAACGACTTACCAATTGAGCGACCAAGCGCAGAGCGTAAGCAAGATAATGGAAGAGATTGGTGGAATCGCCGAACAGACCAACTTGTTGGCACTGAACGCAGCAATTGAAGCGGCTAGAGCGGGCGAGCAAGGACGAGGCTTTGCGGTGGTTGCCGACGAAGTACGTGCGCTATCGGGTCGCACGTCAAAGGCGACGGTTCAGATCAAAGAGAGTATCGGCACCATGCTAGCGACGATTGAAGGCTGGCAAAAGGATATTCTGGCGAACCGAGAGCAAACGGACGCGTGTGGTGATGTGGCGAAGGTGAGTGCAGAGCGCTTGTCTGAAGTCGAAACCTTAATGCAATCGATGAACGATTTGATGCAGTCGGTTGAAAGCTCCGCGCATAAACAGCGTCAGTTATCGAGTGATGTAAACCTGCATATGCAGTCTATCGCGTCGACTGCCGAGCAAAACCTAGTGGCAACACATTCCGTGAAAGATCACTCCACTGAGCTAAAAGAGCAAGTGAATGAGTTTTATCACTTGGCGAAGCGCTTCGAAGAGAAATAACCGTTAAAGACAAGCTGAATGAGAGATAAGAGAAAGCCTTGCGAAATTTGCAGGGCTTTTTTATAAGTTAGTATTATCGGTTTGTAAATCTTTGAAACAAAAATAGAACACCGTTCAATTACCGTTGAGTTACACTTCTAACATCCTAATCAAATTTTGAGTTACCGAGATGCGCCCCCTTATTTTTACCGTTTTTTGTTTCAGTCTTATGAGTTTCCCAAGCTTGGCTTCAAAGGGTTCTCACTATCTCTATACGGGATATCAGAATACACGAGTCAGTGACGATGGCTTTCAAGATTACTTTGAAGGTTCTTACAATAACTCAGGCAGTAAGCAACTTTACGGCGGCTATTTCGGGGGGAATTATGCTGTAACGGATTCTCTGTTTGTTGGTTTCGACTCTTCGAAGACCACACGATCTTCAACGACTTTGTCCGATATGTCTATTCAATTGGGTTGGTACCAGTCGATCACTCAACAGGTTGAACTGTACGCTTCTGGAGGCGTTAACTGGGTGAAACCTAAGAGACGCTCTTCGTGCCGCAATGATAGCATTCTTGATCCATGTAACAGGGAAACCAATAAAAACTACGATGAAGGGTTTATCGGTGAAGTAGGCTCTGTGGTTTCGATTAACGAACGTTGGTCGCTACAACCGTTTTACAGTTATACAGATACCTATGAACATGGTTTAAATAGCTTGGGGGTTGTTAGTTCGGTTAAGATTATCTCATGGCTTGCCGTTGATGCAGGTTATGACTACACCTATAGCAAAAACCTAAAGCAAAACACCGTTAGAGTCGGTGCGCGGTTTAGCTTCTAGTCTTTAGTCTCTAACAGATAACAGATAACAGATAACAGATAACAGCCAACAGATACAAAAAAGCCCCGCATTTTTATACGGGGCTTTCAGTATGCATCAACCCATTTAAGGGTGAGGCAATTTAATCAAGACTAAGCAAGAATCTCTTTTGCTGTGTTTACTACGTTTTCAGTAGTGAAACCGAACATCTTGAATAGCTCACCCGCTGGTGCAGATTCGCCGAACGTTGTCATACCGATGATCTTGCCACCGAAACCAACGTACTTGTACCAGAAGTCAGCGATGCCAGCTTCTACAGCGATACGTGCAGTTACGTCAGATGGAAGTACAGATTCGCGGTATTCAGCGTCTTGCTTATCGAATGCGTCAGTTGCAGGCATAGAGACTACGCGTACTGCTTTACCTTCAGCTGTTAGTTGTGCTGCTGCTTCAACAGCAAGCTCAACTTCAGAACCTGTAGCAATGATGATTAGCTCTGGCTTACCAGCACAATCTTTCAGGATGTAACCACCCTTAGCGATATTAGCTACTTGCTCTGCGTTACGATCTTGTTGTGCAAGGTTTTGACGAGAGAAGATTAGAGATGAAGGACCATCTTTACGCTCAATAGCCAGTTTCCAAGCCACTGCAGATTCAACTTGGTCACATGGACGCCATGTGCTCATGTTTGGAGTCAGACGTAGAGAAGCGATTTGCTCAACCGGTTGGTGAGTAGGACCATCTTCGCCAAGACCGATAGAATCGTGCGTGTAAACTTGGATGTTCTGAACTTTCATCAGAGCAGCCATACGCATTGCGTTACGCGCGTATTCCATGAACATTAGGAACGTTGCGCCGTAGGGTACGAAACCACCGTGCAGAGCGATACCGTTCATGATAGCCGTCATACCGAATTCACGTACACCGTAGTGGATGTAGTTACCAGAGAAGTC
>NZ_AJZD02000206.1 GCF_000272105.2 Vibrio splendidus 12E03 | reverse complement strand
GACAGTGTAATCCGTACTGTCGATACTGTATTTATCTATACCTTTAGTCATTATCCCTCTCTACGGAATACTATTAGGATCTATTGACCTCGTATTCCTTACTTACCTGCGACTTAATTACAAACTCGAACCTACGATCCAAGTAGTACAAGCTGTTGTCACAATAATTCAAATACTTGGATGTCTGAAGTTTAGCAGGTTAACTTGTTGTTTTCAGTAAACCAGAATCGGTTCGATTGAATTTCAAACAATATTCACGTAATTACTCAAGTTTATGACGAAAAAAAGGTCGACCCTGTCGACCTTTTTATCAAAAATACTTTTAACTCAAAGCATTTTGGTGCTTAACCAATTGATTTTCAGTTCGTAAACCTAGCAATAAGCTTAGGCACATAAGCAATAATATGAAGGCAAATGGTAGCGCCATTGATACCGTTCCAGCTTGCAGTGCTTGAATAGATTCCGTACCACCAACCCATAGTAGAACCGCTGCAATCGCGCCGCCCATCAACGCCCAAAATACACGTTGTGGAACCGGTGCATCCACTTTACCGCCAGAGGTAATGCTATCGATAACCAATGAGCCTGAATCAGAAGAGGTGATAAAGAACACCATAATCAAACCAATCGATACCACTGAAAGCACAGAGCTCATTGGCAGAGCATCGTAAGTATGGAAAAGAGAAAGTGTAATATCTTGCAGACCATTCACACCAATCTCGCCCACCTTGTTCGCCACTTGATCAATCGCGATGCCACCGAAAATAGCCATCCAGATGATGATTACTGTCGTTGGGATGAACAATACAGCAATGATGAATTCACGAATCGTTCGACCTTTAGAGATACGAGCGATGAACATGCCTACGAATGGTGACCAAGACATCCACCATGCCCAGTAGAATACCGTCCAACCTTGCATCCACGTTTCGTCATCACGACCGTGAGGATTGCTTAAGGGAATGAAGTTTTCAATGTAGCCCATTAGCGCGGTTGGGATTGCTTTAATACCCGCCATGCCACCAGCGATGGTAACGAAGATAAGTAAGCCCAAAGCAACCAGCATGTTCACATTACTCAGAAGCTTTACACCACCGTTGATGCCACGAACCACGGACATTGTCGCTAAGAAAGTAACCACTGCGATAACAATCAGCTGCATGCCAATACCGCCATCGGTACCAAATACATGGTTAATACCACTTGTTGCTTGTTGAGCGCCTAAACCTAACGATGTCGCAAGGCCGAACAAGGTTGCCAGTACCGCCACGATATCAACGATATGACCAAACCAACCCCAAGTTCTGTCACCCAAGATAGGATAGAAAATCGAGCGGATTGAAAGAGGCAGACCTTTATTGAAAGTGAAGAAGGCAAGAGCTAGAGCAACAACAGCGTAAATAGACCAGCCGTGTAAGCCCCAATTGTAGATGGTTGCACCAAGTGCCAACTTAGCCGCTTCAGGAGAGTAAGCTTCAACACCTAGTGGCGTTTCATACCAGCCAGTGAAGTAAGCCACTGGCTCAGCCACACCCCAGAACATTAAGCCAATACCCATTCCTGCGGCGAATAACATCGACATCCAAGATAGGTTTGAGTGCTCTGCTTTGGCATCATTGCCACCAATACGTATCTTGCCATACGGGGAGACAATGAGGGCAAAACAGAAAATTACGAAGATGTTTGCTGCCCACATGAAGAAACCATCGAAGTTACCAATGACTTTCCATTTGATTCCATCAAGCGCCGCTTTTGCGGTTTCAGGGTCTGCGACTAGAAGTGCCAGCAGGAAGATAATGATCGCCCCTGCACTGATTCCAAATACTGGGTTATGAACATCAAAACCC
>NZ_AJZD02000205.1 GCF_000272105.2 Vibrio splendidus 12E03 | reverse complement strand
TGACCCTAAAACAGGTGAAGTCGTAATCGGTAATATTAAAGACCAAGCAGAACAATGCTTAAATAATATTAAAGCTATTGTTGAAAGCATCGACCATGTTATGGATGATGTGGTGAAGATTAATGTTTTCGTTAAGAATATTTCTGATATTGAAGCTATCGATGAAGTTTACAAAAGCTTCTTTAACAACAGCCTGCCTACACGTACCGTTGTGGGTGTAGCTGCACTGCCAAACAGCGATGCGCTAGTGCAAATGGATGCTCTGATTTCTAACGGCGAAGGCACTAAACCACAAGCACCTTGCGCACTAGTTAAGGTATCAAGAAATACAGATAATGCACCTCAGAGTGCTGTATCGACGCAGACAGCGGCTTTTTCTCACTACAACAATCTTTCGGCTCAATTGCCTATCGATGTAAATACAGGTGAGTTGGTTTCAGGTGGTATCACAGAGCAAACGACACAATGTTTAGCAAACATTAAGACGATTTTAGAGAGTATCGGTCATGTCATGAATGATGTGGTTAAAACCACTATCTACCTTAAAAATGTTGAAGATGCAGAAAAGGTAAACGAAGTTTGCGCTAAGTTCTTCCCAAGTTACGTACCTGCGCGAACGGTTGTTAATGCCGCTGAACTACCAATGGGCGCTTTAATTCAAATCGATACATCCGTTGCACATGGCGACGGTACACCGCCACAATTACCAGAAGACACTCGTTTACTGGTTATTGAAGCGAATAATACTGTTGATGCGCCATTTATGTCTTATTCACACACCGTTGCTTTCTCTCACTACAATCATATTTCTGGTCAACTACCTGTAGATCCGAAAACCAATGAAGTGGTTGCTGGTGGTATAAAAGAACAAGCTGAACAGTGCCTACAAAATATTAAGGCGATAATCGAAAGTGTTGACCACAGCATGGACGATACGGTGAAAATTAATATTCAGCTTAAAGATGTTTCAGATATTGATGCGGTGAACGAGATCTACACGACGTTCTTTAATGCTGACTTACCGGCAAGAACGGTGGTAGGGGTTTCAGAGATTCCTATGAATGCTCTAATTCAAATTGATGCCGTCGTTTCTAACTGCGAAGGCACACCTCCACAAGACGTGGTTGCTTAAATCAATTGAACCCTTCTCGATAATATCGATCAGATCTCGGCTTTAGTTTCCAAACAGGGAGCAGATTCAACAGGCCGTGATCTGATCCGTTCACCTCATTACTCAAATCCATCGAAGCGACACACCTAAGCTTATCCCGTAAACATGGTATTTATAAGGTTGAAGTGTTTTAATAGGAAAAACAGACGCTTAACGTAATAAAGAAAACCAGCTTATGCAATTTCGAGTCATTTTACTGCTATGCCTTACCTTAATAGGGTGTTCGTCCAATCAAGAGTTGGTACCCGACCCAACAACCATCACGCTATTTTATGGTGATACATCCATTTCCACAGGTGTTTTAGAGGATAAAACATTCAATTCAGTCCTTGCCGATAGGGTTGAAAGCGTTACGTTTTCGGGCTCAATACGAAAGCAAGACTCTGGTTACTTCGTCGATATGTTAGTGATTCGAGAAAAGAAAGAGCCACGCTCAACTCGACAATTAAATACTTCGCTTATTATGAAGCCCGGAGAGTTAGTGGATATTGGCGGTGTGAATAACGATGTCTTCAGAGTCATTATTGAGTAGCAAGACAAACATGCAGATTAATTTGAATTTTCACTTTACCTCAACCTAACTTCAAGTCTTAAGCTTCTCTTACTCATTGAAAAGGAGCTTATTATGCAAAATAACTACGTAAAAGAACTTGCCGTCAAAACTTATCAAGAAGAGCTTCAGAAAGAGTACGTAAAATCTAAAGCTCGCCCATTTCATGCCCCAAGTTTTGTCGGAGGCATACTGTTGTCAGTCGTGTTGGTTGGCTTGTTTTAATTTATGCAGAATTTTTGATCTATTACCAACTCTCAACATCTCTATTTGCTGCGTTTTAATGCATACGGCACAATCGCTTAGGTTGAATTATGACGCCAATGTCGAGAGGAAGTATGGCAAGTCCTAGAGTTTTAAAGGCGCAGATTACTGATATTACGTGTGGCGAAAATGTCACTATCATCGAGCCATCTAATGTGTATGGTTGTGAGCTTAAAGATGATGTGTTCGTTGGCCCTTTTGTAGAAATTCAAAAGAACTCGGTTATCGGTGACAGAAGTAAGATTCAGTCTCATACCTTTATTTGTGAGTATGTGACGATCGGAAGTGACTGCTTTGTTGGGCACGGGGTGATGTTCGCGAATGACTTGTTTAAAGATGGCAAGCCAGATCCAAACCCAGACAGTTGGGGACGAACTGTTATCGCAAATAACGTTACCATCGGCTCCAATGCGACAGTGTTGTCTGTCAGCATTTGCGAAGGGGTGGTAATCGGCGCGGGCAGCGTGGTGACCAAAGACATCACCGAGAAAGGTATCTATGCAGGCAACCCTGCTAAGAAGTTAAGAGACCTACCTTAAATTCAGAATAGAAGCTGCGCTGTATGAATCATAAGGTGCGGCTTTTTAGTTAAGCGTTAGAGTATTAATCATGGATGTATTTTTGCATTTGCTTCATTCAAATGATGTTAGTGCTTTATTGGAATTTGAAGTCGAAAATAGAGAGTGGTTTGAGCAATTTGTCCCAGCTCGGGAAGACAGTTTCTATTCAAATGCGGGCGTTGCTGAGCAAGTCACGAGTTTTCTAACAGAGTATGGCAATGGCGAGATGATTCCTATGTTGATCAAAGACGCTAATGGCACTATTTGTGGGCGAATCAATGTTCGTGATATCGACCAGAACGCTGAAAGTGGAGAACTCGGTTATCGAGTCGGTCACACATTTGGTTCCAAAGGTATTGCGTCTAACGCAGTAAAGCAGTTTCTACTCTATTTGAAGGAACAGACCAACCTTAAATATGTTGATGCCTATGCGTTAGTGGGCAATATCGGTTCCAACAAAACCTTATCCAATACCGGTTTTGAATTGGTCGAGTATGTTGAGAGCTACGCGGTGTTTAAAGGAGAACATCAAGATGCCAATTATTATCGTAAGGTGTTAGCTGACTAGGTGACTATCAGTGCCTTATACATTAGAAGCTGGTAGCGTCCTTCTAGCCAGCTTCGAGTCTTTTTATTTCAAGGTTTAAGGTTACTTCTAGGTTTTGGCCATTTCTAGATTTACAGTTACTTCTGAGGTTTATTACGTTCGATTACGCTAATTGCGATCGCTAAAAACAGGATATCTTTCACTAGGAAGAAGTTAGTGACTAAGATGCCATCCGATACTTTCCAAGCGTTTGGCGTTGTAATTAGAAAGCTCAGTGTCACAACAAAGATAGCCGATGCAGCAATGCCTGAATAGAAAGCAATTGTCGGTTTCTTAAATCCAACGATCAGTCCAATCGCAACAATGATCTCCGCGCCACCCACCATGTTAGACACAGCTTGGACTGAGAACAGATTGTAAAGCCAGTTCATTGCAGGATGATTTGCGATTAGCGGTTCAATGAGCATCGCTTCAGTTGGTGTGAACTTGTAAATACCAATCCAAGCTAACACCAATGCTACGCCAACCACTCCAAGGTTATACCCCACATTACTCTGTTTTAAATCATAGGTTTGAACATGCATAAAAGTACTCCATTTAATAAAATCCTTGAATATGACCGCAAGAGTTCAGATTAAATTTCGCATTGAGAATAATAATTTAATATATTTATCTAGAGATTTGACACGTGGCGACTTATTGTCTCAATAGGGGCTTAAACGCTAGTGATGTTGAGAACCAAAGCAATGGGGAAGCGATAGTGCTGTTCAAAAGGTACCGCGAGTTTTCCAATTTTTGTTTTCAATATTCGCGATTTGGATTAGATTACGCTGATGTTCACCCTAATTATAAGAAGAGTATAACCAGTGAAAATTCATAGAATTAACCCGACCAAACGTTGGTCTGATGTAACTGTTTTTAACGGTATTGCAAGCTTTGTGGAAGTGGCAGAGACGGATACAACAGCAGGAATTAAGAGTCAGGTTCAGCAAATCTTCGAACAAGCCGAAGAAATGATGAGTTTGGTAGACAGCGACAAATCTCGCGTATTGTCGGTGACGATTTATCTAACAGATTTCGCAAACTTTGATGCATTGAATGAAGTGTGGGACTCGTGGTTCCCTGAAGGCAGCGCGCCAAGCCGTGCATGTGTCAAAGCTGAACTGGCAAACCCAGAGCTGTTGGTTGAGATGTCGTTTATGGTTGCTGCGGGTGAGAAGTTTCAATAAGCCGAACTATCGGTAGAAATAAGCTTCGTTAATACAAGTAACGAACAGATAAAACAAAGCCACTCAGGTGAATCACTTGAGTGGCTTTTTCGTTTTACACGCTAACCGATACTAAATCGGATTAGGTATTAAGCGATGCCTTGATCTCTTGCCATCTGTTTTGCGATCTTTGGTGCGTGCCATAAACACGGTAGCAAGATGAAGGATACAGGAACGGCTGTGATCACAATGAACGACTGTAGAGCAGAGATGCCGCCAGAGCCCATCGAGATAAGTGCAATAGCTACCGCACCCATGATGATACCCCAGAAGGTACGTACTGCTGCGTTCGGCTCTGTTGTGCCCGTCATTACTACACTGATTGTGTAAGTCATTGAGTCACCTGTCGTCACGATGAATGTGGTCGTCAGGATAAGGAACAGAATCGCAATCAGAGTAGGGAACGGCAGTTGCGCAGTAATTGCTAGAAGAACTGCTGGAAGGTTGAACCCTTCGAACGCGCTAGAAATCACACCTGGGTTCTCTAATTCAAACGCTAAACCACTACCACCAACGATGCTGAACCAGAAACACGTTACAAGCGGTGCAACGATGCTGATAGATACGATCATTTGGCGAATAGTGCGGCCACGAGAGATGCGAGCAATGAAGATAGCCATCATTGGACCGTAACCTAAGAACCACCCCCAGAAGAACACAGTCCAGCCACCTAGCCATGCTGTATCTTGGCGGTAAAGCGCCATTGGGATGAAGTTATCAATCATTTCACCCATGCCTTGTAGGTAACCGTCAACGATGAAGCTTGTTGGGCCTACTAGAAGGATGTAGCCGATTAGACACACAGACAAGATGATGTTGTAACGGCTAACCAGTTGGATTCCTTTGTTCACGCCACTTAATGCAGACAATGTGTACATAGCGATAGCAAAGATAATAACGACACTTTGAGTTGCAAAGCTGTCTGAAATACCAAACAGTTCGCTCAATGCGTAGCTGATTTGTAGACCAAGGAAACCGATAGGGCCGATAGTACCTGCGGCTACAGCAACAATGCTGCATGCGTCTACTACGTTACCCACCCAGCTGTTGATTGCCTTGTCGCCAAGTAGAGGGTAAAGCAGAGTGCGAGGCTTAAGAGGAAGGCCTTTGTCGTAATGCAGATGCATTAACACGATAGAAGACAAGCCACCTAAGATTGCCCATGCAAGGAAACCCCAATGCATGAAAGATTGTGATAGAGCGTTAAACGCCATCGCTTGTGGATCAGCGTTGCCATAAAGTGGCGGAGCCGAAACAAAGTGAGCAATAGGCTCTGCAGCTGCCCAGAACACACCGCCGCCAGCTAGCAGCGTACATAGGACGATAGACATCCATTTGAAGGTGGTCATTTCAGGTAGGGCAAGCGTTCCTAAGCGAACGTGGCCGGTGCGACCTAGTGCAAGCACTAAACCGATAATGAAGTTGAGAAGTAGTAGGACTTGCCAGAAAGCACCGAACCACTTAGTTGAGTAACTGAAGCCAATGTTAACAAGTTCGGACAACACGGAGGTGTTGGTAAAAGCGAGGATGACAAAGAGGGTTAAAAAACTGCCACTAAGCCAAAAGACTGGGTTTCCGAGTTCCAGTTTTTCACCCAGAGATTGAGCTTTATTGAAATCGATAGAAGTAGATTCTGCGTTGATGTTTTCGTTGGCGACTTGCGTCAAGTTGGACATTATTTCTTCGCTATATTTGGCTCTTTCAAGCCTATGTATTTCTCCCACACTTGCATGGAAATGTGAGGTTCGTCAAAAAAGCCGCCGATACTAACACATTTGTTATCAAAAAGTGGGCGAATTCCCAAAAGAATCCCAAATCGCCTTTAAATCACTACTTTTTGGCTAGTTTTGATACGGATTTTTTTCTCAAATCCAAATCACATTTCCGATTTTTGAGATATTATTTTTTAGCTTTCCGAAATAAATTAATATTAGTTGTTGGTGCAAAATAAGTGTCGACTCATTGCATGCTATAAACAAATTAATGCGAGTCATTTTATAAATACTGAATATTTTAGGTGTTTAATTGGCGCTGTTACCTACAGTTGTTTTGCGAAGAGATTTAAGTGGTGAAGAAAGTGCCACTTAAATTAAACATATTGAAACAACAACTTAAGGGATAGCTAACATGCACCTAAACCAAGGAAGAGTGGCCAAGAAGGTTTTTACACTCAGTACTCTCACCGCGTCATGCTTGATGGCGTTCAACAGTTATGCGGCTGTTGATTGTTCAACGTTAGAAACGTGGGACTCTGCCACGGTGTACACCGGTGGTGATCAGGTTTCACATGACGGCAGCGCGTACTCAGCAAATTACTGGAATCAAAACAACAATCCGAGCCAATTTGAAGGTGACTATGCACAGTGGAAAAAACTGGATGTGTGTAGTGGCAATGGAGGCGGTGGTACACCAAATGAAGCACCAACGGCTTCGTTAACAACGCCAACGGCATCAGATGTGATTGTTGAGGGTGACAACGTCGTATTAAGTGCAACAGCACTGGACGCTGATGGCAGTGTTGCTTCAGTAGAATTCTTTGTTGATGGTTCTTCGGTCGCGGTTGTGACAGCGGCACCATTTGAAGCGGCTTGGGCTGCAACGTCTGGTAACCATCAGATTTCAGTTGTTGCAACGGACAATGAAGGCTCAGTAAGTGTTACAAGTGCGGTTTCTGTTTCTGTTGATTCAGCACAACCAGGTAATGAAGCACCGACAGTTTCAGTTGCGCTCTCAGCAGCCGCGGTCGATGTTGGTGGTGTGGTAACGCTTACTGCAACAGCAGCAGACAGTGATGGCACTGTCGATAAGGTTGATTTCTACGTAGCAGGTGCCCTTGTGGGTACAGCAGCGACAAGCCCATACACATTAGACTACACAACGACTCAAGCCGGTTCTTTAGCGGTTTACGCGAAAGCAACCGACAACCAAGGCGCAATGGCTGATTCAGCGCTGGCTTCTTTGACGGTTAACGGAGCTCCAACGGTGAGCACTTGTCGTCCTGATGGCCTGTATCAAACTCAAGGTGTCGATGTACCTTACTGTACGATTTACGATGATGAAGGTCGTGAGAAGATGGGTGCAGATCACCCACGTCGTGTGATTGGTTACTTCACAAGTTGGCGTGCAGGGGACGACCCACAAGCTGCTTACTTAGTAAATGATATTCCTTGGGAGCAACTTACACACATTAACTACGCTTTCGTGAGCATTGGCTCAGATGGCAAAGTAAATGTGGGTGATGTAAACGATCCTGAAAACGCAGCGGTTGGTAAAGAGTGGCCGGGCGTTGAAGTTGATCCTACCTTAGGCTTCAAAGGTCACTTTGGTGCGTTAGCGACAGCGAAGAAAAAACACGGTGTTAAAACGCTAATCTCTATTGGTGGTTGGGCTGAAACCGGTGGTCACTTCGCGACTGATGGCAGTCGAGTTGCTGATGGTGGTTTCTACACTATGACGACAAATGCTGACGGCTCTATCAACCATCAAGGTATCGAAACATTCGCAACTTCAGCGGTTGAAATGCTACGTAAGTACCAGTTCGATGGTCTGGATATTGATTACGAATACCCAACCTCAATGGCGGGTGCTGGTAACCCATACGACAAAGACTTCATGGAACCACGTCGTCAGTACCTATGGGCTTCGTACCAAGTATTGATGAAAGTGCTGCGTGAGAAGCTTGACGTGGCGTCTGCGGAAGATGGCAATCACTACATGTTAACTATCGCAGCTCCTTCTTCTGGTTACCTACTGCGCGGTATGGAAACATTCGACGTAACCAAATATCTCGATTACGTAAACATCATGTCTTATGACCTTCACGGTGCGTGGAACGATCACGTTGGCCATAACGCTGCATTGTTTGATACAGGTAAAGATTCAGAGTTAGCACAGTGGAACGTTTACGGCACTGCGGCTTACGGTGGTATCGGTTATCTGAACACGGATTGGGCTTACCATTACTTCCGTGGTTCTATGCCAGCAGGTCGTATTAACATCGGTGTGCCTTACTACACACGTGGTTGGCAAGGTGTAACCGGAGGCGAAAATGGTCTTTGGGGCCGAGCTGCACTTCCAAACCAATCTGAATGTTCAGCAGGTACCGGTGAAGGTGAGAAGAACAATTGTGGTCATGGTGCAATTGGTATCGACAACATGTGGCACGATACCGATCCGAAGGGCAACGAAATGGGCGCGGGCTCTAACCCAATGTGGCACGCTAAGAACTTAGAGAAAGGTATTTGGGGCTCTTACGCTGAGGCTTACAAGCTTGATCCTGTGAACGATCCATCTGATGTTTTAGCAGGCACTTACACGCGTAACTATGACAGCGTGGCGGTTGCTCCTTGGTTGTGGAATGCAGAGAAGGGCGTATTCCTTTCAACGGAAGATAAACAGTCTATTGATGTGAAAGCAGACTACGTTATCGACAAAGAGATCGGCGGCATCATGTTCTGGGAACTAGCAGGGGATTATAACTGTTATGTACTCGATGCAAGTGGCAACCGAACGTCTATCGATACGACCGAACAAGCGTGTAATAGCGGTAACGGTGAGTTCCATATGGGTAATACAATGACGAAAGCTATCTACGATAAGTTTAAGTCTGCGACTCCATACGGAAACAAAGTGGCGACTGGCGCTATCCCGACAGAAGCGTTAGATATTACGGTTTCAGTTGGTGGCTTCAAAGTCGGTGACCAAAACTACCCAATCAATCCTAAGATCACGTTTACAAACAACACCGGTCAAGCACTTCCGGGTGGTACCGAGTTCCAGTTCGATATTCCTGTGTCTGCGCCTGATAATGCAAAAGATCAATCGGGTGGTGGTTTGTCTGTGATTGCTTCGGGTCATACTCGTGCGGATAACATCGGTGGACTAGATGGAACCATGCACCGAGTAGCGTTTACTTTGCCAACATGGGAAGAGCTTCCTGCTGGCGGTGTGTATGAGCTAGATATGGTGTATTACTTGCCAATTTCTGGCCCTGCTAACTACGCGGTAAATGTCGGTGGTGTTGATTACGCGTTTAGCTTCGAGCAACCAGATCTACCATTAGGTGATATCAGTTCAGGTGGCGGTAACCCTGGCGATGGCGGCACTAATCCAGGTACATGTGATACAGCGGGTTTAGCGGTTTACCCAGACTTACCTCAGAAAGATTGGGCGGGTAATCCAAGCCATGCAAACACAGGCGACCAAGTGGTTCATAACGGTAGTGTTTACCAAGCAAACTGGTGGACAAGTTCTGAACCGGGTAGCGATGGTAGCTGGACTCAAGTTTGTTCTTAATTTAATGCTAAGCAATCTATTTATAGATAATAGAGCGTAGTAATAGGTAATAAATGCGAATGCTTTTAAGTCGATCTATCAGGACTTTAATATAAATTAAGTCATCAATTTAGACGTAAAATTAAAACGCCGAACTGAATCCAGTTCGGCGTTTTTGTTATAAGTCACAGATTACGTATAGAAACCCTTAAAAATATCGACACTCGTTCAGTAAAAAATAAAAACATGATATAAAACAGTCTGTATATAAGAGAAGTCACAGCGTTACCTGAAATTATAAATCTACGGGGTAATCTTGAAAGTCAGACGTAAATACATTCTTAATTTTTCAATTGCGCTCGCCGTCGTGTCGATGATTCTTTCTGCATTTCAATTTAATCGAACTGAAAGGTCATTGTTGGAATCTAACCAACTGTTTTTTCGTACGATTGTGAACGCGAGTTACGATATTGTCGACACCACAGTTAATGAGGCGATAAAGACATATCTCAAAGGAATTACGGATACCGTTGCGTCTCACGTATGGCATACCAAGCCAGAACAAGAAGTTGAACAGGTAAGCCAAATTGCCCGTGAATTACACATTGGACAATCGGGTTATATCTATTTAATGTCTCCACAAGGTGTCCACCTCTATCATCCATTCTTGCAAGGTCAGAAGCGCGGACATCTTACTCATATCCAAAAACAGCTCACTATTGACTCTGGCATGATCGAGTACTTTCACGCGAATCCTCATGAAATAAGCCGCAGAGCCAAAGTCGCTTATTCGATGAGGCTCCCGAGTGGCAACACTTTGGTTGCGACGACCTATAAAGAAGAATTGATGTATTTGGTCGATCTTGAAGGTTTAAAAGACAAGCTTAGAAAGTACGCGTTTGGTGATAGCGGATATGTGTACATTGTCGATCTGCAAGGTAACTTAGTGCTTCATCCAGATTATGAACATAAATCATTGAAATCCTTAATAGGTTACTCGTCTGAACTGCTTATTGATCGAATCGCCACCAAATCAGAAGGGCACTTCAGTTACTCGATTTCCAGTGACAGTGGCACGACAAATAAAAACATCTTCTACAAGTTTTACCCTTATCTGAATTGGGTCATTTCTGCAGGTATCTTAGAACAAGAGCTTAATCGAAATCACAGCCTCCTGTTTATTAGTTTGATGGCTTTGGTTGTAAGTTTACTGAGCATTATTATCGTGTTGGTGCTTTACCTGCGGCATCGCCATCTCAAAGTTTTGGATGTTGCGAATCTTGATTACCTAACAGGGCTGCCTAGCAGACGGAGCTTTATCGAGCAGCTAAAACTGAAAATTACTCAGAAGTCACCTTATCCGATAACGAATATCGGTGTCATCTTGCTTGATATTGACCATTTCAAACGGGTGAACGATCAATATGGTCACGCTCAAGGCGATCGGGTTATCTGTGCGGTCGCAAAATCACTCCAGAGATTTGCTAACCGCCGTCGTTTGATTGCACGATATGGTGGTGAAGAGTTTATTTTGGTGACGTTTGATTGTGATGAACATGAATTATTTGAACTATCAGAGGCGTTACGGCTATATGTTGAGCAACTTCAAGGCTTGGTGTCTCCGGTGACAATCAGCGTTGGGTGTTGCCATGCTCCGGCACTGACTGATATTGAAACCGCTATCGACAAAGCCGATAAAGCGCTTTATCAAGCCAAAGAGAGTGGCCGCAATAACACTCAAGCGTATCGAGAGAGCGAATATCGCGTTGCTTACATGTGATAGGTTGAAACCCTCGATGCACGTAAAGATTTGATGCACACAAATCGTGATTTTGAAGCTGACAGATACAAAAAAGCCCAAATAGATTGCTCTATTTGGGCTTCTTCAGAATTATTTGAAATGCTAATCGCTAATTTAAGCTTTCGCTGCTTTCATCGCTTCCGTTTTTTTTTCCTTTTGCATTTTTGCAAGGAAGTAGATGTTTACACAAGCGATGAAACCGTTGGTCGCGACAACTGGCCATGCGTCAATCATAACGCCGTATGCTGTAAAGAGTGTACAGCCAACAAAGTTAAGGACACGCAGACGAACGATATCTTTCATTGTTAATGAAATTGCGACCATAATAGACGCAGCGTAACCTAAAATTTCAACCATATTGAATTCCATTGTTTGACCCTCTTAAATTTGCCGATACTTTGTCGGTACCAATTCTTCTCTTCATGAGATGATTGAGGAAGCTCCGTGCCTCGAATGGTCTGGTTTTGTTTAACGGGATGAACTATACCAACTCTGTTTTTGTGATTAAACCCCCAAAACAGACAGAAGTGAAGGTTAGCGATTACGCAAACGTTTAATGACCTTTCTATTAACATAATTACTATTTATGTTGGAGGTTGAATTGATAGTTATTCTTATATGGGTAAGGGGTCCACGAATGATAAAACGATCCATTTGTGCAACAAAAAGCATAAGAAAAGTAGCGCAGCTAGCTTTGATAGCGATTGGACTGACAGCATGTACCACTCAAGAATTGCCGCCAACGCACAATTATGGTGTGGTCACCAGTGGTGATTTTGAGTTCATGAAACACGGAGTGATGACGTACTCGTGGCACCCTGAATCAGAGCAGGTTTACCTTTCTCAAAAATACGATGAAACTGTGGTTACCGATTTAGTGCGTGAGTCGATTCAAGAGCAACTCTCTAATAAAGGTTACCAGTTAAAACAGGATGGTGTCGGCGATGTTGTTGTCGGTTTTGGGTTGGCGGAAGAATCGGAACTGAACGATGAGTCGATCTTCGATACGATTAAGTTATCTACTGGTGTGCCATTTTACGATGGTGAAGGTAAAGTAGCCGAGAAAGGCTCTTTGTACATTGCGTTTTTCGTGCCTAACTCTGAGGTCGTACAATGGCAAGCATTAGCACAGTCTGGCATCCAAACTGATCTAGAGCCAAGCGAAAGAAAACAGCGCGCTACTGGCTTTGTTGAAATGTTATTTAGACGCATTCCTGAGCGATAGAGTTAGGTGTTGGACACATTCGTTGAGTCAATATTAGTTGTTGAAAATATGGTCAGATCGCAGATTAAACTTTTTTATTTGTAACGAACGGTACAAATACGTAAAGCAACGTAAAGTTCGCGCTTCTTTTGCTAGCATTTGTCTATACTGCTCAAAACGTTAACTTAGGTTTGATTCAATGAAACTGTTTTCCAAATACTCTCTCCCTCTATTAAGTATATTCATTGTAAGTAACGCAGCGATGGTAAGTAATGCAGCTATCGCAGCACCTTCTATAGTACCAAGCCCACCTAGCCTAGGGGCAAAAGGGTATGTGTTAATTGATTTTAATTCTGGTGATGTGCTGGTAGAAAAAAATGCACACACTAAGTTAAACCCAGCAAGCCTAACTAAGCTGATGACTAGCTATGTTGCTGGCCAAGAGATGAAGCGAGGCAACATCTCTGCGGACGACCAAGTTCGTATCAGTGAAAACGCGTGGGCGAAGAACTTCCCGGACTCTTCAAAGATGTTCATTGAAGTTAATACTGATGTGGCGATGATGGACCTGTATCGTGGTTTGATCATTCAATCGGGTAACGATGCCAGTGTTGCGATTGCCGAGCACGTAGCCGGTTCACAAGATGCTTTCGTTGATTTGATGAACTCTTGGGCGACTTCTCTGAAATTGGAAAATACCCATTTCGCTAACGCACACGGTCTAGATGCCGAAGACCTCTATTCGACTCCTTATGATATCGCGCTTCTTGGTCGAGCGATTATTAAAGATCTTCCAGATGTGTATGGCTTATACAGCGAACGCTCTTTTAGCTACAACGGTATCACACAGCACAACCGTAATGGCTTGCTTCGTGATAGAAGCTTAACCGTTGATGGCATGAAGACAGGCTACACATCTGGGGCTGGCTACAGCTTAGCGAGCTCAGCGACACAGGGTGAAATGAGACTTATCGCGGTGGTTATGGGCGCATCGAGCGTTAAGAGCCGTGAGTCAGACAGCAAACAGTTGTTGAGCTATGGTTTCCGTTTCTTCGATACACTAAATCCGCATCAAGGCGGTGATCAAGTGGCTGAAGAGAAGGTGTGGTTTGGTGATCAAGACACATTGAAGTTAGGTGTAGCAGAAGACACGTTTATTACGTTGCCTAAGTCAGACAGCAAAAAGCTGACAGCATCCATCGAGCTTAACTCTGAACTGAAAGCGCCAATTGCAGAAGGTCAAACTCTAGGTGTGGTTCATTACACCGTTGATGGTGAAGATGTTCAAACTCAGCCTTTGATCGCGCTGGAAGCGGTTGAGCAGGGCGGTTTGTTCAAACGTTTAATGGACTACGTTAAGCTGTTCTTCGCGAGCCTATTCTAGATAGCGCTTCTACCTAGTTAAAACGAAAAACCTAACGGGCGTTGTGAGTCAATCACAACGCCCGTTTTTAATTTTGTCAGCCCGAAAACCGTGTTGGCTGCTTTCTTTATTAGCCGTGGAGAGCGGTTTCGATTACTATACGCAAAATTTAGCAGTGTAGTCACTTATGACGATAGAGATAAAGAACATCACCGAACCCGAAGTAACCTGTGCCAATTGTCAGGCATGCTGTTGTCGTTTAGAGGTTATGATCATCACAGATACGGGCGTACCTGAAGAGCACATCGCTTACGATGAGTGGGGCGGTGAAACCATGAAGCGCTTAGATGACGGTTGGTGTTCCGCCGTAGATAGAGAAACACTGATGTGTACTATCTATGAAAACCGACCATGGATCTGTCGTGAGTTCGAAATGGGCTCTTTTGAATGCGTTGATCAGCGCAAAGATGTAATGGGCTAGGCGTCTGCAGTATTGAAGTTAGTAACGAAAATACGCTACTGAGCTTTGATAAGCATATTAAAAATTAAATATCAGGGTTCTATATCTTAAGCAGATGTAGAACCTTGATGCGTTTTACGAGATCGAATATTTAGTGAGATAAGAGTTTTAGTTCGATAAAAATAACTTAGAACTCAGAAGGCACTTCAAACTCCATCCATTCTCCAGTTGTTGGGTGAATCAACTTTAGGTAGCCAGCGTGCAGGTGTAAGCGATCGCGTTTGTATCCGTATAAGTCGTCACCACGAATCGGAACACCAAGCCCTAATGGATGAGCACAGTGCACTCGCAACTGGTGGGTTCGCCCTGTTTTAGGGTACAAGTGAACCTTGGTTTTCCCATTATGAGTGCCAACCGCTTGCCAATGGGTTTCTGCGTTTCGGCCGTGTTCATGGCAAACCAGTTGTCTTGGTCTGTCTGTGATGTCGCCGCGTAACGGCAAGCTAATATCACCAGAATCACCGTGGATTTCACCATCAAGCAGAGCTGTGTAACGCTTCTCGACTGTTCTATCGATGAACTGCTTTTGGATGTGTTTGTTGGATTCGGCAGTCAACGCCAATATCAACAATCCTGATGTCGACATGTCTAACCTATGGATGATCAAAGGGCCAGTGGCATTCGGGTAGCGCGCTTTAATGCGAGTGTAAACCGAGTCTTCGATGAACTTACCCGGAACCGACAAGAACTCCTCAGGCTTGTTCACGACCACGATCTCGTCATCTTCATAAACAATATCAAACGACTTACCCACCGCAGGGTTTACGATAAGCGGATTATCTTCTAACTCAATACCGCTTAGCTGGTGGTCGAGAATCTCGAAGCTTTTGCTCTGGCAAACAGGGTAAAGGTTTCCGTGTTGTCGAATGATATCCGTTGGCGGCAATCCCCACCAAAACTCAGCCAAAGCTAAAGGTTTAAAACCGTGCTCAAAGGCAAAATTAAGCAGCTTGGGTAGGCAGCAGTCACCTGAACCCTCTAGTGCGTCTTTGCCATCTAATAATTCACGCAGGCTCTTTGGCTCTGCTGCTTGGTTGATAAAGCGATAATGAGACAAACGTTGCGTTTCTAACTCAGCTGAAACTGTTTGGTAGTCTTGCTTGCGGCTTTTGAGATCGCTTTCTATGGCATCAACTTGTGACTGATGTTCTGCGATCTTCTGTTTCCACTCAATTCGAAGTGCTTTTAAGTCTCGCTTCTCTTGGCTGCTTTGGTTGCCCAACTGTTTAAGCAGGTCAGCCGCAGACTCTAGGTTCCCCAGTTCTTTCTCTCGGTTAGCTTGCTCTCTAAGCTCATTACGCTGTGCTTTGTTGGCAGCCATAGTGAGCTGAAAGGCTTCTATTGCTTTACCCGCGTCGTTTTTAAGTTCGTTCAGCGTTGATGTTAGTTCTTCTAGGTTGTGAGTTTGCTCTAGGTTGGCAATGTCGTTAGCTAATGTCGCTTGTTGGGTTAATCCTTGCGTGTTTAGGGCTTCAAACTGCTGCTTATCAAAAGCAGAAGGAACGAAGGCGATACTCGATAGCTGAGGTTCCAAAGATGAATCTAGCTGCAAACCTGCAAACGCAGAAAGGTAACCCAATTCTTGAGTTTGAGGATGTTGAACCAGAAGAATGGCATAGAGGTTACCTTGCGATGTTTCATTCACACCACAGTCCAGCAGTGACTGTTGAAGCTGCTGCATCGCTAATTCGCACACTGGATGCGGAGTATAGTAATACGGGAATGTAAAACGCTCTGGCAGAGCCAACGCTTGATTCGCTGTTTGGTTTAACGTGCGCAGTGGTGTGTATTGAGCAAGGTTTGCTGACATGAAGATCAAACTCTATGGGTATTCTGGTAGAGCTCGATATTGTTGTCGAAATGAAGGCAAATGAGAAGCCAAAGCGGAAGATAAATCAGCTTTGGCTTCATTTAGATTGTTATGTTCATGCTATGGGAGCATTGAATGGAACAAATCTTGATTAGTTAGAGTGTTCTAACTCTAGTTGCTCCGCTTTTTGGTAAGCAGGGTGACTTGCTAAAAGATCACCGTACTTAGCAATATTAGGGTAGAGCGCAGTAGCGCCAAAGTTACCCACGATTTCTACGATGAATGACATCATGAAATCGGCACCAGTGAGTATTTCACCTACAAGATAAGTTTTGCCTTCAAGTGCTTCGTTAACGAAGGTTAAGATCTTTTGATTTTCGTCGTCGGCATAACCACCAAGGAAGTTTGTCTTGCAGCCGTCTTTCATCACAAAAATCTTAAGCAGCATTGGCAAAATACCTGAGCTTTCAGCAAAGTGTAGCCATTGTGAATATTCAACATACTCAGCTGTACCACGTTCCGGTGCAAATTTGCCTTCGCCAAACTTGTCGATGAGGTACTCAGTAATTGCGCCAGATTCACTGATCACGATGCCATCGTCTTCAATGACTGGAGATTTACCAAGAGGGTGAACAGACTTCAGTTCTGGTGGTGCTAAAAACGTGACACTGTCTCGTTGGTAAGGTTTGATTTGATAGTCGACACCAAGCTCTTCCAGTAGCCAGATGATACGCTTCGAACGCGATTTGTTCAGGTGATGTAAAGTAATCATAATTCTGCCTATTCTATCCTTGAGCTATTTTGGTTCGTTAGTTTTGATAACAAGTTTGCCGAAGTTCTGACCTTCTAAAAGACCCATGAATGCTTGTGGTGCTTCATCTAGTCCTTCAATTAGGTGCTCACGGTAGTGCATTTTTCCTTGAGACAGCCATTCGGTCATTTGAGTTGCAAATTCGTTGTAACGGTGTGCGTAGTCATCAAAGATGATGAAGCCTTGCATCTTAATGCGCTTAACGAGAAGAGTACCCATTAGGCTAGACATGCGATCTGGGCCTTCAGGAAGCGATGTTGCGTTGTATTGAGAGATAAGGCCGCAAACAGGAACACGAGCGCCTGTGTTTAGAAGAGGCATTACTGCATCGAATACTTTGCCGCCAACGTTTTCAAAGTAAACGTCGATGCCGTTGTCACACGCTTTCGCCAGTTGTTCTGCAAAGTCGTCTGCCTTGTGGTCGATACATTCATCAAAACCAAGAACCTCTTTTGCGTACTGGCATTTTTCTTGACCGCCAGCCACGCCAATGACACGACAGCCTTTCAGTTTACCGATTTGTCCAACAGTTGCGCCTACAGGGCCTGTCGCTGCCGCCACAACTAACGTGTCGCCTCCTTTCGGTTGGCCGATATCCAATAAACCCATGTAAGCGGTAAAGCCTGGCATACCCATGATGCCTAGTGCATAAGAAGGGTGGCTTGGCTCTTTACCTAATTTGATAAGACCTTCGCCGTTAGAAACACCATAATCTTGCCAACCTGTGTACGCCAATACCCATTCGCCAACTTCGAAATCAGCGTTGTTTGACGCTTCAACCTGACACACGGTTGCACCAACCATCACATCATCAATAGCAACTGGGTCTGCGTAAGATTTCGCATCGCTCATTCGACCACGCATGTAAGGATCAAGAGATAGGTAAACCGAGCGAAGTAACATCTCGCCGTCATCAAATTGATAAGAGGGCGGGTGATTTCTTTTAAGTTAAAGCAAGTAAAAGCGAATAAAGCGCATTCCGCGATATTAGCTTTCACCTTTTAAAATGCGTTCGGTTAGGCTCAAAGCCGACTGTAAGCTATGCGAACTCTGGCTCAGCTTGCTTAATAAGCTGGCGCCTAACCACATTGAGTATAGGTTCTGAGCTGCTTCTTGGCTGTCTTCAACCCTTATAGAGCGATCTCCAATACCACCAACAATGCAGTGTTCGATGGTATTCGTGACTTTCTCAGCACCTTTTAACAGCGCTTGGCGCATTGGATCAGAGAGATCAGAAACTTCCGCACTGAGCTTAACGACCAAGCATTTATGAGCATTACAGGTGCCGTTTTCGGTCTTCGCCCATAGCGAAAAATAGCTCAGGATTCGCTGATAATGATTACCTTCACCGTGCACTAAAATTGCTTCAATCTTAGTGATGTAGTTTTCAAAATAGTGCTGAATCAACGCCTCGCCAAATTGCTCTTTAGATTTAAAGTAGTGGTAAAACGATCCTTTCGGTACGTCCGCTTCTTTAAGCAATTGTGATAGGCCAACGCCATTGAAGCCGTTGTTCACTATTAATTGATAGCCAACATTTAAAACATGCAGGCGTGTGTCATTCGTTTTTTCGTTCATGGGTGGTACTATAAGTTAAATTAGACCAGTCGTCTAGTGGTCGGTTTCGAGGGTATATTTGGTTGTTGTTAAAGTAGCTAAGTAGCTCAATATCTAAAGAGGCTTCAAATGTTCAGATATAAAAAAGCCCCAACATAGCGCGTATGTTGGGGCTTAAATCAGTTACTTCGATTATTTGATAGAGATGAGTTCTACATCAAAAATCAGAGTCGATGATGGTGGGATAGGGCCTGAACCGCCTTTACCGTAGGCTAGAGTGCTTGGAATGAATAGACGAACTTTTTGGCCTTCAACCATGTAAGTCAAGCCTTCTTGCCAGCCTTTGATTACTTGCTTAAGGGCAAATGAGATTGGCTCGCCACGCTCAACAGAGCTGTCGAAAACAGTACCGTCGATCAGCGTACCGTGGTAGTGAACCGTTACTTTGCTGTTCTTAGTTGGGTGTTCTGTGCCAGTACCTTCTTCAAGTACAAGGTACTGTAGGCCGCTTTCAGTCGTAATTACGCCTTCTTTAGCGCCATTCTCGATAAGGAACTGTTGACCTTGTTCGAAGTTTTCTGCACCAGACTTATGATTCGTCCAAGTACGGTAAATCATGAAACCCGCCAAAAGAAAGACAATGACCGGGATGACAAATTTAGACATAGTAAAACCTATTTATATTGAGTGCTGAATTTCGTAGTTAATACTGAATGTGTTAATCAGTCGGCTTAAGCCGTGATTATGGTTGAGTCAAAAGGTAGTTGATCGTTTTCGCGATACCAGCAACGTCTTGGTGGCCAGCTGTCAGCACTTGGTATTTACCGTTGATGATAAAGGTTGGTACTGAGTTGATCTGACCTTTCACTGAGATCTCTTCTGCTTTTTTAACGTAGTCGAAAAGAGCGACTTGCTGTTCTTTGTTCAGTTGGTATGGGCTAACCAAACCACGAGAAGTAAACGCTGTCTCCAGCGCTTGTTGACGCTGCTCAGGTGTTGCATCTGCACCCATTTGAACGGCACCAAATAGGTCGTCCATGAACGCGTGGTCAGGCGTCGCATCAAGCTGCATCACTGCTGTGTAGTAGATCATTGCGCTGATTTGAGCGCTTTCGTTAAACGTCACGTGCATCTTGCCAATGGTTTGGTCTGTTAGAGATTCAATCTCTGGAATGGCACTTTCCATTTGACGGCAGTGACCACAGTTAAGAGAGAAGATTTCAGTGATCGGAGACAAGTTAAATTCGGTTAGAGCAGTAGGAAGCGCTTCGTATTGAACACCTTTTTGTGGCTCGTCTGTTTCACTACAACCCGCGATGATAAGTACGGCAGCGAGTGCTATGATGAATTTAGTAAATGGTTTAAACATAATGTTTGCTCTAGCGTTGAGAAGTCGTGAGATTCTAACTATTTAGTACGAATTGGAAAACAATTATAAGGTAAATAAATGCAAACAGTTCGAACTAGCGAGTTAAGACAGTCTAGTTGACGGTTAACTGTGATCAATAGCACTTTTTTTGATGCAGGCTCTTTTGTCGAAAGTTTTCGTCTAAAGTTTTTCCCTCGGTGCCGATATAGACATTAGTGAATGGTTTATCTGCATGAGTGGTTGGTGAAGTAATGAGATATTTAGCAATAATGTTAAGCATAGCTTTGGCAGGGTGTGAAACGACATTACCAACGGGTATGTTGGGTGATGATATGCTAGAAACTGCGCCGCAAACCGATTACGACTTGATGCATCCTGAATGGGGTGTGGTTCAAACGACTCATGTAGCAAGCAATCGTGGGTACTCAATTCAGAGCAGCACTCATCAACAAAGAACCATCACGACCAACTACGGACGTGGCGTTTCGACTAACGACCCACTGGAAGTCTTTTTAAGACAAAACCGTATCGATTTTGAAGTGTTGCCGGGTAACCATGTGATGGTAAAGCTTGAGCAGCACGTGAACTTTAAAACAGGTTCAGCATTCCCTGAGCCAGCTTATAATCAATGGCTAGATACGCTAGGCAGCTACCTTGCTCAGCGCCAAGATATTGATGTGGTGATTGAAGGGCACACCGATAACACGGGCACAGATCGAATCAATGATCCGCTTTCAGAGCAGCGCGCAAAAGAAGTGAAGGCTCGATTAGAGAGTAACTATGTGTCGAGTCGTTCCATCTATACTCGTGGATTTGGCGAATACGTACCAGCTTGCACCAACGCTTCTGCGCAAGGCAAGGCGTGTAACCGCCGTGTGGAATTGATGCTGATTGTTGCGAAGTAGTGGTTTGAACTTTCGCGCCTAATTTGAAGCGATTAACGCCAAATAACAGACATAAAAAATCCCTCATATTCGAGGGATTTTTTGTATCTAGATTTTGTTGCTTTATTGCTTATGCAAACTGCTTTTCTAAGTAAGTCACGATATCTGAAGATTCGTACATCCACTCAGTTTTGCCGTCTTTTTCGATACGTAGACAAGGCACTTTCACACGACCGCCGCCAGCTTCAAGCTCTGCACGGTGTTGCTCGTTGTTTTTTGCATCACGAAGTTCAAATTGAACCGACTGACGTTTCATCGCGCGGCGCACTTTCACACAAAATGGGCACGCTTCGAATTGGTATAACGTGTGCGCTTTTGCTTGCTCATTCACTTTGCTTTGTTCTTCTTGAGAACGCTTTACACCACGTGGGCTGAAAACAAAATTCAATAACAAGATGACACGACCTAAGAACCAACGGATAAACTTCATAACTCTCTCTACATATTTAAAATTAGCGTTACAATTTGCAGCATTATATACACAAGTTTTGTCAGATGCTCGCAACAAACCGCTAATATCTATTTTGTCCGTTCGATCGTGTGAGACTTAGCCACATTTAGCCCTAAACGCTTCGACAGTCGAGTCAGGTTTGCTCGGTCGGTTTTCAGAACTCGTCCTGCTTGTGCCCAGTTAAAGTTGGCATCTTCCAATACCTCAGTAATGATACTGCGTTGAAAATCGTCAGTTGCACCACGCAACCCTGCAGAGAGGTCGATCGTTGGTGTCGATAATGGTGTGTTTTTCACCTGTGTCGTCGCAATAGGCTGGTCTTGGTCGAGTGGACCACAATCTTCCTTGGTGATTGTCACCAAGTTTTTATTGGTGCTGCGCGCTAACGCTTTCAATGCTGAACGACTGATCACGTGCTCAAGTTCACGTACGTTACCCGGCCAACCATAACGGTTTAGGAACGAAAGAACGTCAGAGCGGAACTTAACTTGGTTGATACCAAGCTTACGACGCGCTTGTTCTAAGAAGAAACCCGCTAATAGGCTGATGTCGTCACCACGATCTTTCAGTGCAGGCACCGCGATAGGGTACACACTCAGTCGGTGATATAAATCAGCTCTGAATCGGCCGTCTTCAACTTCTTGCTTTAGATCTCGGTTAGTCGCTGCCAATACTCGCACATCAATGGTTTGAATGTTGTCTTGGCCAACAGGTTGAATTTCGTTGTTTTGTAGAGCACGTAGTAGTTTACTTTGCGCGGCCAAAGGCAATTCACCAATCTCATCTAAGAACAGTGTGCCACCATCGGCTAACGCAAACTTACCTAAGCGGTTTTTGTCTGCGCCAGTAAACGCGCCACGAACGTGACCAAATAGTTCACTCTCTACCAAGTTTTCAGGAATTGCAGCACAGTTTACGTAGACGAGTGGGTTACGCTTGCGTTGAGATTGATGGTGCAGGGTACGAGCCACAAGCTCTTTACCAACCCCGGTGTCACCATGAATCAAGATATTAAACTCAGACGGCGCGACAACAGCAATGTCGTTCTTAAGCGCGGCCATGGTGTCACTGTTACCAATCAACTCGCCGCCGTCACGTTCCCACGCTTCGACGTTCAACTCTTCCAGTAATTGCTTTGACTGTTTTGCTTGATGCTCAAGTTGCGAGAAGGTCAGTGCCATCTGCATAGTTGACGCTGCAATAGCTGCCAGAACCTCAAGGTTGCGGGCAGGAATATTCGCAAATACATCTGGTTTTAGGCTGTCCAGGGTTAGCACCCCTAACAATTTGTCACCAAACAGCAGAGGCAAACCCATGCAGGCGTGCATTGGTAGATCGCCGTCATGATCGATCAGTAAGCCATCGAAAGGATCAGGTAGCGAGCTATCAGCATCAAAACGAACAGGAGAGCGTGATGCGCAAATCTCATCAAAACGAGGGTGTTCTGAAATGATAAAGCGACGACCGAATGTATCTCGGCTGAGCCCTTGCATTGCTATAGGTACTAGCGTGTCGCCTTGAAGGCTTAAAAGCGCGACACAATCACACGTTATGGTTTTGCGAATGGCATCGATCAGGCGATTGAAACGATCTTGATCGTTCACACCACTTGCGAGGCCAATGGTCATTTCCATGAGGGTAGATGCGGAGATATCTTGCATAAAAAACTCTAACTGTGTGTGTTTATCTACATAATAGAGTCTTATTGACTTAAAAAAAAGGTCTTTTTGACATTTTTATAAGATGTATTTTGAAAGGGAAACCAGTAATGACGGGGATTGATAAAGTTGGCACTGATTGTGCTAAAGAGACAGCGAAGCCCAATTATAGCGCTGATTAAACAGACTATTCTTGATCTCAATCAATCAGGTGGCATTAATCAGGTTTCGCGATTTTTTGAAATGAAAACGAGTCAAAATAACTCAGTTTCTAAAAATAACTCAGGTTTCAGAAAATCGATAAGTCATTCTTAATTTTTAGTAGTCAAAATGACATATAGGTCATAAGGCTCAGTGTTCGGAGTAAATTCATGCTTAACAATGCACATATCGAAATCATCAAATCTACTATCCCTCTACTTGAGAGCGCAGGCCCAGCTTTAACTCAGCACTTTTATCAACGTATGTTCACACATAACCCTGAGTTAAAAGATATCTTCAATATGACTCACCAAAGAACAGGTCGCCAAGGCGTAGCACTGTTTGAAGCTATCGCGGCTTATGCAAAGAACATTGAAAATCTAGCAGCGCTAACCACAGCAGTTGAACGCATTGCACAGAAACACACAAGCTTTAATATTCAACCAGAGCACTACCAAATTGTTGGTTTGCACCTGATTGAAACACTACGTGAATTAGCTGCTGACGCGTTTACTCCAGAAGTGGAAGAAGCATGGACAGCCGCTTACCTATTCTTAGCTCAAGTATTCATCGATCGTGAAGCTGAACTTTACCTACAGCGTAAGCAAGCTGTTGGTGGTTGGGAAGCAGCGCGTGCGTTTGTGATTGCAGACAAAGTCGAAGAGTCAGCGCTAGTAACAAGCTTCATCTTACAGCCAAAAGATGGCGGTGAAGTTCTGGATTACACACCAGGTCAATACATCGGTATTGAAGTGAAACCTGAAGGCTCTCAATACAGCGAGATTCGTCAATACTCACTGTCTGATAAGCCAAACGGCAAGCAATACCGTATTTCTGTCAAACGTGAAGGACAAGGTCAAGAGACACAAGGCGTTGTATCTAACCACCTACACGATACGGTTGCTGTTGGTGATGAAGTTAGCCTATACGCACCAGCGGGTGACTTCATGTATCAAGAGCGCAGCAAGCCAGTAACACTTATCTCTGCAGGTGTTGGTGTAACGCCGATGCAGTCTATGCTTGAGTTCCTAAATACGGAAGATAAAAACGAGCCAGTACTTTACCTTCACGCTTGTGAGAACGTAGGCCAACACTCTTTCACGACTCGTGTTAAAGATATTGTTGCCGACAAAGGTTGGGAAGCAAAAACTTGGTACATGAACAAAGACGAATCTGCATGTGAAAACACGTATCAAGGCCAAATGGATCTAGCGTCTATCTCTGATACTAAAGGCTTTGAAGAGAGCGATTTCTACATCTGTGGTCCTGTTGGTTTCATGAAGAACATCGTGGAACAACTAGACGCACTTAACGTTGATCGTTCACGCGTTCACTACGAAGTATTCGGCCCTCACGCTCACTTCTAATAGTTCTCGAGAGTTCTATTAACACTCGCCTGATCTATTAAAAGCCTTGCCTATTCAAAAGGTCTCACATTGTGAGGCCTTTTTTGGTTTGGTTCTCCTGTCTGACATATCGAATATTGGAGAATTCGATCGAGCAAACTAAGCTCTTCTAGCTTGGGTCTAAGAACGTTTGACCTTTTTAGACATGTAGTCAGTATCAAAAAACTCAGGCCAGTACATTTTCACGTAACCACCTGCAACCCAAATCACTAGGATGGTCGCGATGGTTAACTCGAAGAAACCAAACTTGTGCAGCCAATACCATTGCGGGTATTCCGCGCCGAAAAACGTAGTTAGACGATGCATGGCAATAGCGCTGATCACGGAAGGGAAAGTGACGGCAGCAATCGAAGGTTGGAATTTCAGACGCATCAATCGTATGTAACACAAGTAGATCAGCAGTGTCATGGTGATAGAAATACCAGCCAACGCGCCTGTTAGAATCGGGTCTGGGTTGTCGAAGTTAACCAAGTAAGCCGCTAAAGAAAGGTTCACAGGTGCTGCCATGATGGCTAAGGTTGGTCTTGCTCGGCGTGGCAGGTTTCCTTCGAATACCAAGCGGTACAACACCACTGGCAGCATTAGGAAATAGATACCGATACAAGTGGCCGCAAGTGTTTCTGAAAAAACGGTGTGCCCAAATTGTGAGCCTGCTAAGGAACTGCTGATTAACCCCACCGGATACAGAAACCAACTCGGTACAATGTTCGACATTTTGAAGTTGATGATCTGGAAACTAAAGAACAACACCATCATGGTAAAATGCAATAACAACGCGCAGAACCAGACTGGGTAAGCAATGACTGGAGAGATTTCGGCTAAATAGTCGCATAGAATCAATAACGCCATGCTCATTGGTGCCATCAAGCTTCCACTAAGCGGATGACGAATGTCATTGATGAAAGTATTAAAGCTGGTGAGATAACGAAGTAAAACGGGTAGCAATAACAGTGCGCCAAATGCAGCAAGGTAGGGGCGAATGATCTCACCAATGCCCGGGATATATAATGCCCAAGCTTGTCCTAACCCAATAACGCCAAGTGCTAAAGACGCCTGAGATGGCGGCACATTTTTTACTTGGGTTAACCTTCTCCAGTTCAACGACTTACTCCGACTTAGTTAATTAAAGACTTTTAGATTATTTGCTTTAGTTAGAGTGTGTAGGTCTTTCATCAATAGATTTTGAGGGCACTCAACTAATTTTGAGTGGATGATACCAAGTTTAACGTTTGCTTTTTTGATTTTGATACGGAATCGGGAGATTAAGCACGTTGAATGTGTGCTTTTTTTTCATGAGTCATTTGTAATTAACGTACTTCCTCTTTCTGAGGGAGATCTTGTTGTCTTAGTTTTTCGTTTTTCAGCGTACGGTTAAGCAGTTGACTGTAAATTGGCTGCCCACCTAACATTTGAGCAATGATTACCGCACCTAAGCAGGTGATGATCAACGGCAGGATCAAGTAGTAGTTATTGGTCATTTCTATAACCAACAGAATACCAGTGATAGGCGCTCGAACGGTGGCGGCGAATAATGCTCCCATGCCAGCAATGGCAAACATACCCGGTTCAATATTCAGTTCAGGAAAGAATGCCGCTGCGATAAGCCCAAACGCGTAACCAAAGAGTGTTCCTAGCGCAAGCATTGGTGCAAAGATACCGCCTGGCGCACCAGAGCCGAAACAAAGCAGGGTTGTGAGGACTCGGCCTAAGAAAATCAACAACAACACATTGGCGCTGTAGCTGCCATTCGTGATGTTCGGGATGATACCAATACCACCACCAGTTAATTCAGGTATATAAAGTAGCAACAAGCCAAAACAACCACCAAGTAGGGTACCTGTCATCAAGTAGCGTTTACGGTCATTCTTGTGTATCGCCACAAACAGGTCTTGGGAAAGCGTGATCAGCTTATTGAAAATTACACCGAACAGGCCGAACAACACACCTAACAACAAGAACAACCAAAGTGCATCGAGTTCAGGTGGCTGGTACTGAGGCATTGTAATAACGGCAGATTGACCATTGATAGAACGAAATACAATGTTGGCCGAAACTGCTGAGATGATGACGGCTTTGATTGATATGAGTGAGTAGCGAAACTGTGGTCTCATCTCCTCAACCACAAACATGATGCCAGCTAGCGGTGCATTGAATGCGGCGGCTAAACCACCAGCAGCACCTGAAGCCAACAGTGAGTGACGAGTGTCATCATCTTTAACTCGAAAGATATCTGTGACCATACGACCAATACTGCCGCCCATTTGAACGGTTGGCCCTTCACGGCCTAACACCATACCAGAGCCTAACGCGCCCATGCCGCCAAAGAATTTTACGGGTAATACTCTCCACCATCGAACAGGACGCATGCCGTCCATTGCGCCTTCGATTTCAGGGATACCTGAACCAGCAGCTTCTGGGGCAAAGCGGTGAACGAGGAAATAGCCAATAAAGGCGAATGCAGCACTAATAAGGAAAGCAGCAAGCCAAAGTGGTAAATGGCCACCGATTTCATCTTTCAACCAATCGGTACGAGTTTCTGTGATGAAATGAACCGCAACTTCAAAATAGGTACCCACTACACCCGCAAGTACACCCACAATACAAGAAAGAAAGAGAACCGAAGCTGGGGTCTTATCTCTTGAGAGAAATTGATTAATAGCATCCCTTGGCATTTTGGCTAGTAAGGACTGCTTAATTTTATCTCTTCTGGTCATAGAGATAAGTTTCCTGAATGAGTTAAGGCGGGGTTGCATTAAATTATACGCTTCCTCTGCATATCCTATAGCAACAAAGATGAAAAGTTGAATTTCATTTATGGAATGTACGTGTTACATAAATGGAATCTATGGTCAATAGTGGAATCACCGTCACAATTTTGATCGATTCTCTGGCGGTGGCTTGAATATCCCCAAAAATGAACCATAGTTAAATCGTAAAGCAACATAACGAACCGCAAGGAGAAGTGAGGTTTTACACACAATTTGGATGGATTCAGAAACAAAGTTTTAGTTCCTCGTTAAATGTTCAGGTCGATATTTAAGGCTTCCTGATTCGCGAACTCACGATTGAGTAACGAGGGTGAGGCGTACTGAGTAAGTACGCCTTTAGTTCGTCTGGAGCATCCCATTTCCTCATTCCGCTTCTACTGCTTTATCTCTTCTGATTGTTTTCGCACCAACCTCTATTAACGAATCTCAGTGTAAACAATCGATTGGGGTCAACTTTTTGGTGATTGAGTATATACTCCCTTAAAAAGGAGAACTGATATGACTAAAAAAGTTCCTACAAACATCATTACGGGTTTCTTGGGTGTTGGTAAAACGACAGCCATCTTGAACCTGCTAAAAAATAAACCTGAGAATGAAAACTGGGCTGTTCTGGTTAATGAGTTCGGGGAAATCGGTATTGACGGTGCATTGATGACAGATCAAGGCGCTTTAATTAAAGAAGTGCCGGGTGGCTGCATGTGTTGTACTGCGGGCGTGCCGATGTCGGTAGGTATTAATGCCTTACTTCGCCAAAAACCAGACCGTTTATTGATTGAGCCGACAGGGCTTGGTCACCCTAAACAAGTGATTGCGACACTGACTTCCGATCAGTACACGCCTTATGTTGATTTAAAAGCGACGCTTGGTTTGGTTGACCCACGAAATCTGTCTAATGAAAAGTACACCTCGAATCAGAATTTTAATGATCAACTAAATAGTGCAGATGTGATTCTTGGTACTAAGGTTGACCTTGTTCATTCTGAAGACATCGATGTGTTTAACGATTGGGTGACGGATCAAACGCCAGCAAAAGTCTTCCACAAGCTAATCCATGACGGTGAAGTGCCATTGGAAGTGTTAGACATTGAAAGAGTATACGGCAGTGCTTCCTCTCATATTGAAGCACATCATCACGATCACGCTGAACAAGAGCCTCAATTCCAACTTCCTCCCGGTGAAGCCTTCATCCGTAAAGAGAATAAAGGGCAGGGCTATTTCAGTTGTGGTTGGTTGTTTGGCGCAGAGCATAAGTTCGACTTCGATGCGCTATTCTCTATGTTGTCGGATCTAACCGCTGAACGTGTAAAAGCCGTCGTGAACACCGACCAAGGTTGCTACGCATTCAATGTGGCGAATCAAGTCGTGTCTGTGAACGAAATTACGCTTGATGGCTTTGAGTCTCGTCTGGAAGTGATCGACTCTCAGCTCATGCCATGGGGCGATCTCGAGCAGATTCTACTCAAGCTGTGTGGCATCAAATAGCCCTGTTTTTGCTGTTTGAACCAAGGATCTTGGTGTTTACCTCGTTGAAGGCGGGATAAACACCAGATTAAATGAGAAAGTTTGCGTTATATCACGATAAATGTGAGATAAATCACTCTAATTACTTTATAGTGCTCGGCTGAAATAAGAATGTAGGCTGTCTGCTTAAGGAACCCGTAACAATGTCATTTTCCTCTCAAGGTTTTGCTCCTGAATTAGTCAAAGCGTTGACTGAGTGTGGTTATGAAAAACTCACTCCAATTCAACAAAAAGCGATTCCAATGGCTCGTAAAGGCCATGATATTTTTGCTACTGCTCAAACCGGTACGGGTAAAACAGCGGCATTTTCATTGCCTGTTATCCAACACCTTTTGAACAGTGGTAAAAAGGCGTCTAGAGGAACGGCTCGCGGCCTTATTCTTGCTCCAACTCGTGAACTTGCTGCGCAGATCGCTCAAAACATTAAAGACTACGTTAAATACACGGATCTAAGCGTTTCTGCGGTTTACGGTGGTAACAAGATGTCTTCACAAGTTCGTCAACTAGAACTGGGTGTCGATATTCTGGTTGCAACGCCTGGCCGTTTAGAAGAGCACTTAGAAGCGGGTAACGTGTCTATTGCTAACCTAGAATTCTTAGTATTTGATGAAGCTGACCGTATCCTTGATATGGGCTTTATCAATGCCGTTCGCAAGATCATGTTGGATGTTGAGACCTCTCCACAAATCATGATGTTCTCAGCGACGACTTCAACTCAGTTAAACCAATTGTCTGTTGATATTCTACGTAAACCAAAACGTATCAGTGTTGAGCGTGAAAACTCAACGGCTGCAACTGTTGGTCACGTGGTTTACCCAGTGGATCAAGAACGTAAAACTGAACTGCTTTCTGAGCTTATTGGCCGTAAAAACTGGCGCCAAGTGCTTGTGTTCGTGAACTACAAAGAAACAGCGAACGATGTCGTTAAAGAGCTTAAGCTAGACGGTATTAAAGCGGTACTTTGTCACGGTGATAAAGCGCAAAGCGCTCGTCGTCGTGCTTTAGACGATTTTAAAGAAGGCAGAGCGCGTGTAATGGTAGCAACAGACGTTGCGGCTCGTGGTCTTGATATCGAAGACTTACCACACGTAATTAACTACGATATGCCTTTCCTTGCGGAAGATTACGTTCACCGTATTGGCCGTACAGGTCGTGCTGGTAAACAAGGTCACGCAATCTCTTTCGTTAATCGCGAAGAAGAGCTGACTGTTGTTCAAGTTGAAAAATTGATTCAACAGCGTATTCGCCGTGTTGAACAACCGGGTTATGAACCGAAGAAACGTGATGCTTACATTGAGAAGCTGAACACTAAATCGGCTTACAAAAACCGTCAGGGCCGTAAGAACAACGCGAACGAAGAGCCACAAGATCAAGCAAGTGCTGAACGTCGTTTGACTATGATGAAGCGAATTAAAAACCGTCGTAAGTAAAATTACGGTTGGTACTCAAAAAGAGCCACTGTATTGTGGCTCTTTTTCGTTGTGTCGCTAAATACAAGGTCGCTCCTTACAAAGACAACTCAACAAGCTGAACACTCAAATAAAAATAATTCGATAAGGTAATAATATGGATAGCGCGCTACTTTGGGCTTTTATTCCCACGTTTTTCTTTGTATCAATCACGCCCGGTATGTGTATGACTTTGGCTTTGACGCTAGGAATGAGTGTTGGATACAAGCGCACATTATGGATGATGATCGGTGAATTGGCTGGTGTCGCTGTGGTTTCTATTGCCGCGGTATTGGGTATCGCATCTATCATGCTGAACTACCCATGGCTGTTTACAGGCTTCAAGTTTGTGGGTGCAGGGTACTTGTTCTACTTGGGTGTTCAGATGTGGCGTTCAAGAGGAAAACTGGCGATCAGTACTGATAATCAAACAACCAAAGTCAGCAATGATTGGGACTTGGTGGTTCAAGGCTTTGTTACTGCGATTGCAAACCCGAAAGGCTGGGCGTTTATGATTTCTCTGCTGCCTCCATTTATCAACAGCAGTAAAGATTTAGCACCTCAGTTGATGATTCTGGTTTCTATTATCTTAGCTTCTGAATTTGTTTGCATGACTCTGTACGCGACAGGTGGAAAGAGCTTAAAACATATGCTGGGCAAAGCCGATAACGTTAAGTTAATGAACCGCATTGCGGGCACCTTGATGATGGGCGTAGGTGTGTGGTTGTTCGTGAGTTAACTGTGATTAACGGTATTGAGATTAACGAGAACGGGTAGAGAGATCCCCGACTCAGTCGTTCCTCCTTCTCGAGGATGACGAACAATTGGGATGATGAGTTCGTGGGCTAAGATTCTTGTTTCAACCGAAGATTGATAGAATAGAAAAAGAGCGATAGGGCAGTTGGCCTTATCGCTCTTTTTGGTTTTACCTAGCTATATATAGCAGTCAGATTACTGACCTTAGCTAGATTTGCGTATTAAACCGCAATTTCACCACCGTCTGCACGACGAATCACAACCGTTGATGCTCTTGGGCGAACATTGCCTTGAGTTTGTGCAGTTGCATCTTCAGACGATGGCCAGTTTGCAGGGTGTTGAATGTTCACAAACAGTGATTTGAAGTCTGGACTGATGGTAAAGCCAGTCACTTCACAACCGTTTGGACCCACAAAGAAGCGCTTCAGTTGTGTTTGGTTGTTAGCATCGATTACCGCGCTGTTGCCTTTATCATCTGTTAACTGAGACGGAACCACAGCCAGCATTTGGTCATTGGTGTAGCCAGTTACTTCGTCTGCGCCGTTATCTGTCTGAATCCATAAGATGCCACGAGCATCAAACGCTAAGCCATCAGGACTCGCGAATTGGTTCATGTCTGTTAGACCAGAGCGGTTGATAGACTTGTCTTCCACTGCAGGTGAACCGAATACAAAGATATCCCAATCGAATTCGCTCGCCGTTTTGCCTTCATCCCAACGGATAACATGACCAAACTTGTTGTTGACGCGAGGGTTCGCTGAGTTCGCTTCTTTACGCTTGTTGTTGTTTGTTAGCGTTAGGTAAGCGGTACCTGTCATTGGGTCTACAGAGCACCATTCAGGGCGATCCATTGGCGTTGCGCCTACAAGGTCGGCTGCACCTGCGGTATTCACGATAAGGGCAGCTTGAGAGTCAAACGTATCACCCAGCTTGCCACCGTTAGTGGTTTTGCTGCTAAGTGCTAGCGGTAACCATGTACCTGAACCGTCGTCGTTGAACTTAGCGACGTAAAGCGTGCCTTTGTCCATGTACTTGTCGCCTGCGCTTAGGCGATTGTTTGGCTCAGCGTCACGTGGGTCCCATTTCGCTTCAGAAACAAATTTGTAGAGGTATTCGAAACGAGAATCGTGACCTGAGTAGAATACGATCGGCTCGCCTTCGGTTAGCTTACCAAACGTACAACCTTCATGACGGAAGCAGCCTAGAGCAGAGCGCTTCTTCGCACGTGAGTTTGCTGTGTATGGGTCGATTTCAACGATGTAGCCGTGGCCGTGTGCTTCGTTACGGTAATCGTCCATTGGAGAATCAGCGGTTGGTGTTACGTCAAAGCGTGCAAACTCATCCAAGCGTTCTTGTTTGTCACCAGAAAGCGTGTCCCAACCGTAGCGAGTTTTGTCAGTAGCGATGCCGATACGTTCTTGAGCTTGTGTCGTTGTACCTTTATTGACGAAGTAACCTGGCCAGTTCTCTTCACAAGTTAGGTAAGTGCCCCAAGGAGTGTAGCCGTTGCCACAGTTATTCAATGTGCCACGAGCTTGGCTGCCGTCTTGTGAGAATTTGGTTTTGGTAAACTCACTGTGAGCGACAGGGCCAGAAAGATCCATTACGGTCGCGCCTGTGTAGCGGCGGTTAAGCGGATCGTTGTCGACCATTACCCATTGATTACCTTCAAGCTTAACGCGAACCACACTCACGCCGTGTGCGTTAATCTCTTTGCGTACTTCATCAATGTTAGGACGAGCGCCTTCATTGTATGTAGGGCCATTAGCGTGCAGGGCTTTTTGGTCGATGTATTCGTGGTTGATCACCAACAAACCATCATTGCTGTTGCCATCGAGCGGGAAGAAGTGCATACCATCGTGGTGCATTCCCAGTGCGTTGGCTTGGTCTTGTGCGTTGTTTGTACCGTCTTTTAACCAAGCATTACCTTGCTTGTTAAGTGGCGTGCCCCAAGGAACGAGCACTTGTGCTGTGTAGCCTTTCGGTACGACAACACTGTCAGTTAATGAGCCTTTAACCGATTCAAATGCTAGCGTTGCGGTGCTTTTCTGCGCGCCCGTTGCTTGCATTGTTGCGGCGTTAGCTGTGCTGTGACCCGCTAAACCAAACGCGCCGAACGCCGTCATAGCACTGATGCCTAAACCGCCTTTTAATACGTTTCTTCTTGAAAGGTTTGCATCTAGAACTTCTTCGAAGGGTTTGTTTTTACTCTTGTTAAAACGAGTGCTGTCAAATGTTTCCTTGCTCATCGCGACTGCTTCCTATTGGCTGACTTTATTATTCGTTATTTATGACTTACCCGCGTACTAACGAATTGGTTAATAACTTGGGTAAATGTGTGACCAATCGTGAAGCAGTTAAGTGACAGATTTTTATAGTTTTTATTAAGCTTTTGTTTCTGTAGCACGATTTTTGCCATAACACTTCTCATGCAAGACAAGACACTTGGGGATTGCGTTGGAACTGTGTATAAATGCTTAATCAAATGAAAAGAGAGACAGTTATGAAATTAGATAAAATCGAAAACAAAAATCGTCGCCTACGCAAAAAGCTATACCTAGGTGAATTCGCGATTCTGGGTTTTGAAGTAAGCTGCAAGACATCGATTGCTGATTTTGACCAATACGATGTGTTCATTGACGAGTTCATCGATTTCATCGACAGCATCGGCTTATGCTTTGGTGGCGGTGGCCTTGAGCTGTTTGAAGGTTTCTTATGCTCTATCGAGCGATACCGTTCAGTAACTGAAGCAGAGCAACTGCAAGTTGCACAGTGGCTTGAAGCGCGTGCTGAAGTAACGAAAGTTGAAGTTAGCGAACTTATTGACGCAAACTACGCATTCTAAATTGATGTTGTGCTGTTAGCTTAATTTGAAGGCCGATTACGGCTTTTAGAATGAGCAACAACACTTTAAAACAAAGGCCGAATCGGTATATCGATTCGGCCTTTTTGCGTTTGTTGCGTCCCATTATTCTTCATACTTTGTTCTTTATAGCTTCACAGGAAGTTAGTGAAACTATGGTTTTCGAATAAATATCAGCGCTTTACTGTTACTTTTCTTAGCTGTAAGAAGTTTGAATAAACTTGTGAGAGTTTTATGAGAATTCAATGAAGTTGCTGATAGATTTGATCGCCATTCTTAGAGTCAACAACACCACAATTCGTTCTGGCAAAGGTAACGGTATATCGCTGTTATTTGTTTTGTTGGCAACGATAGGACTCGATAAAGGATGGAATCAAAATGAATAAACGAACTCAAATCAGCTTAGTGGTTAGCTCTGCTATGTTGGCCTTTGGAACAGCACAGGTTCAAGCAGCACAGCTAGAGGTGACGGTGACCAATGCAACGAAAGGAATCTATTTTACCCCTATTTTAGCGGCGGCTCATGACTCAAGCTTGTTCATGTTTAGAACGGGTGAAACGACTTCTGCGGAACTAGAATCCATGGCCGAAGGTGGCGATATTTCAGGTTTATCTGGTGTCATTGCTAACGCAGGAGGCGTGGTGGTTGAGAATCCAGCGGCCGGAATCCTCAACCCGGGCGTCGCAACTACGTTTGATATCAGTACTGGTGATCTAGAGTACCTATCATTGGGTGCCATGCTACTGCCGACCAATGACGGCTTTGTTGGTCTAGATAGCTGGAAAATCCCAACTCAAGCGGGCACCTACAAAGTGACTCTAAATGGTTATGATGCGGGTACAGAGGCCAATGATGAGCTGGCGGGCAGCATGCCGAACCCTCCATTCATTACCTTTGGCGCTGGTGGTACAGGTGTAGAAACGGCAGTATCAAACGCTAAGGTTCATATTCATCCGGGTAACATTGGTGATAGTGATGCGGCGGGCGGCATCAGTGACCTCGATAGCAGCAGCCATCGTTGGTTAAACCCTGTTGCAACTATCACCATTGTTGTGAAGTAAGGGGGATGTATGAAAGCTAGAATTCTATTTATTGCTGCATCAGTAGCTGTGTTAGCAGGTTGTCCGGACGATGACGACGATTACTATCGCTATGATGTGAGTGTAACTAACCTCACTCCAAACCAGCCGATGTCGCCACTCGCGGTATTGACTCACAATAATAGCTTCAATCTGTTTGAAATCGGGCAAAGTGCCTCGGTCGATCTTGAATACTTGGCGGAAGGGGGCAGTAATGCACAATTGCTTGCGCTCAGTGACAGTGACGCCAATGTTTATCAAGGCATCTCAGGCAATGGACTGATTCTTTCAGGTGAGCAAGACACAGTCTCTATTCGTGTCGACCCAAATCAAGAAGGGTATATCTCCGTCGCTTCAATGTTGGTGAACACCAATGATGCGTTTGTCGGCGAATCCGGTTTATCGCTCAAGTCCTTGGCGGTGGGTGATACCTTTACCATGAACATGAATGTGTGGGATTCGGGAACTGAGCTGAACGATGAGCTTGCTGCAACGATTCCAGGACCAGCAGGCGGTGGTGAAGGGTTTAATACCACACGAGACGACACCGATGTGGTGAGTTTCCACTCTGGCGTAATTAGCCAAGATGACGGCCTTACGACTTCTACTTTAAGTGCCAATCATCGTTTCCTTAACCCCGGTGCAAGAATCACCATTACTCGAACTGAGTAACAGGGTCAAAGTACGATGAAAGAATTCCTGCTCTGTTCCGGTCAATTGAAAGGTGGGCAGACTCAGAATAGAGCAGGGATCATGAATAGTGCTGCGGTAAATTTGATGGCAAACATATTGTTGGTTGAAGACGATGATGACTTGGCTGAACTGGTGCATATGCATCTTAAGTTCCAAGGGCATGATGTTGTAAGAACCGACTCAATTGAAAAGGCTCAAGCGTTATATCAGAGAAGCCAGTTTGATTTGATCGTGCTTGATCGAGGCTTACCTGACGGCGATGGTCTCGATTTCTGTCGATTGTTACGCCAGCAAGAAGACTGGACGCCTGTGCTAATGCTTACAGCAAGAGACACTGAGCTAGATAAGGTGTCTGGCTTAGAAGCCGGTGTTGATGACTACATAACGAAACCTTTCAGCGTTCTTGAATTTCAAGCAAGAGTGAGGAACGTACTTCGCCGTTTAAGTCATGTCGAATCAGCCACTCAAGAGGTTGTGACAACAGAATCAATTATGAATTTTGGCGGGCTCACTATTCAACCTGAACGCCATCAGGTGTCACTCAATAATCAAGACGTACCGCTGACCGCTACCGAGTTTACCTTACTTCATTTCTTAGCAAACCGCCCGGGACGTGTGTATAGCAAAGACGAGCTGCTCGATCATGTTTGGAATACTCATCACTCTGGCTATCATCATACCGTGTGTAGCACAGTCAACCGTCTAAGAACCAAGCTTGCGATGCCGAATAGTGATGATGATTTCATTAAAACCGTTTGGGGTGTTGGTTATAAGTTTGAGTCAAAAGCTTAGGTCTATGTGTCGCGTCCGAAGTTTACTAAAAAGCCAGTAACACCTAAGAGTCATCGAGGAGAGAACATGAGTTTCAAATCGCGTTTAGTTTTGTTCACCAGTTTGTGGTTTCTGCTCGTGAGTGTGGTGATTGCTTACACCTATCATTGGCAAAAAGAGACTATAGAACAAAGAACTAAGCAGAGCCTACACAAAGAGCTCGCCGTTCATATGCGCGACGATAATCCTCTGATGATTGGTACCGACTACAACCCTAAAGCGCTCAAATCCATATTCCACACCTTGATGTTGATAGGGCCAGATTTCGATATCTATTTCCTCGACAGTCAGGGCAAAATTACGACTCATGCTGCGCCGGAAGGCACTGTGTTAGCCAACCAGATAGACTTAGCGCCCATTCAACAGTTTTTAAAGGACGAGCCTTATCCCATTCTGGGGGAAGATCCGATCAATCCCGGGGCTCGTAAGGTGTTTTCTGTGGCAGCGATTGAAGAGCTAGGTTCGACCGTTGGCTATCTTTACGTTTTGATTGGCAGTAATCGTCACACTGTGATTGCCAATTCGCAGGTCGACACGCCATACATCGCGCTCGCGGGGCTCATGCTGATCTCTATCTTAGGTTTTGCGGTTGGGGCTTATCTGTTGGTCAAACGTAGCCTGTTAAACCCAATAGAAGCAGTAACTAACAAGTTGCAACAGCAAGCAGACCAAGATTTTCGATTGGATCCGAACTTCATTCATCAAGTACCAGAATTGGTGCCGATTGCACGCTCGTATCAGTTGATGGCGAAGCACATTCAACAGCAATTTTTGCAACTTGAATATCAGTCATCACACCGAAGACAAAGCTTATTACAGCTCAGTCATGATTTGAAAACGCCATTGTCGAGTGTGTTGGGTTATTTGGAAACGTGGAAGATTCAAAACCCGCAATCAGACCCGTTAATTGACGTTGCTTACCGTAATGGCAACAAGTTGTCTGAACAACTCCATTCGCTGCTAGATAGCGCCAAGAATGATAATCCAGTTCCCACCTATCGATACGCATCGATAGATTTGAATGGGTTGCTTAGCGAGTGCTTAGAAACGATTCAGAGTCAGTACCGCCATAAAGATGTCGAACTTAAGGTTGATATACCTGATGGAGTAAAAGCAGCTGGTGACAGTGATTTGCTTGAGAGATTGATTTTGAACCTGTTAGATAATGCATTGAGGCATAGTCCAAGTGGCACCGCGGTGTCGTTAGATGTTGGTTTTAAAGCGGATCCAAAACGGGTGAAGGTGGTGATTCATAATGAGGTTGAACAGGAAGCGCCGAATGGTTCGTTAGGTATCGGCACTAAAATCGCGCAGTCGATACTGATGTTACATCACAGCGTGCTAGAAACAACAAAGGCAGAGAACTCCTTTCAGCAAAGCTTTTACTTGCCTTCGCTATAGCTCTGTCTGCCTTCGGTTTAGCTTGATGTGTTCTTACGTAGAACTAACGCTAAGCGTCTTTACTGTCTTCGTTGCCTTCGTTCACTTTCGCGTAGAAGTGAAGCAGCTCAGTTAATTCTTTAACCCAGCCAAACGCATCTTTAGGTGCGTTTTTTAAGATCTTCTCAACTTTCTCACAGTGCACTTCGATTGCGATTGCTTCTTCAAGGTTGAAAGAGATCGAGTAGAAGTGCCAAAGCAGTAGGCGAGTCATACGCTCGATGTTTTGTTGTGAGTTGTCCGACTCAGAAAACGCTAGGTTTACTTCGCCAAGTGCAATAGCCGTCATTCGCAGCATTGCATCGAATTTTGCCGACTGCATGCGTTCTTCGCTGGTCACTTCTTCTTGTTCGAACGTGAACAATTCTGTCATTGCATCTTCAGGAACAAGGCGATGGATCATCCTTAAACTAAATTCTTCTAGTTCATGGCGAGGCATTGTGATTAAACAATTTAAGGTGTAGTCGCGTTGCATGGTGTTCTCTTGGATCTGCAAAAAGGTCGGACAGTTTAATGGAGAAGCGAGTTTAGAAAAAGCAGATTTTAGATAAGCCTACGTTTGTAGGCTTATCTGTGTACTACAAGTCCTAAAATCGATGCTTAGGGGAACTGTATTTAGGTTTGAACGCAGTATCAGGCTTTGCTCTGGCTTGGCGGTTGGTACTGCATGGACTGATCGTTTCTCATGAATATGTTGCTCGCGACCAAACTGCCGATGCAAATAGAACCAAGGGCGAGCCAAGTCATCGCATCTGGAATCTCGTTAAAGAGCGGGATCGCCAACAAGGTTGCTACAGCGGGTGTTGCACTGCCAAAAGCGGCAGAGCGTTCAGCCCCTAAGGTATTAACCGCATAAAGGTAAGTGAACGCCGCGATTAAACCCGCCCCAACGCCTTGCACTGCTGAATGAACGGCAAGCTCCGTGAAGGGCCAATTATCGATTGGTGTGTCCATTAGGTGGCTTGGGAGGGTTTCAGTCAGGATTAGGACGAGTAACAGTAAAGTAGAACAGAGAGAAATAAAACCGGCACTGACTAACGCATTAAGATTAGCAACACGGGCTGAGATGGTGAACATCGCCCACATTAAGCTTCCGCATAAAAACAACAAATGACCTTTGGTGTATTCAAAGTTGAAGCTGCTTAAGCTACTCCCTAAAAACAACAGTATGCCGAGCAAAACCAAACATAAACCGATAACACGGTGTCGGCTGAGTGGCTGCTTAAAAAAGAGTACCGCAATTCCTGTGACAAACAGAGGGAGCGTGCCCGGAACAAGAGCACTGCCATGTGATACTGGAACAAACTGCATCGCCGTTCCTGCAACAAGCAAATAAGGCAACCCGCTACCCACAAACATACCCGTTAGATATCGTTTAGGGACGACGGCAATCGCGATGCGTGCTTTCCACACCAAAGGTAATAACACCAAAGCCGGTATGAGAAATCTTGTGAGAGCGATATCGGCAGGTGTTAAATCTGAATTTGCACCGCCTTTAAGAGACAGGAAAAAGCTCGCCCAAATGAGTAGGGTGACAGTAATAGATAAGTAGCCAAGATTCATAATATTGAAGGAGAGTGGGTGATGACTCATTATGGAATAGTTGTTGTGCCACAGGTTGGCAATTTTTGGCCTAACTTGAACTATCGTTGATGATTTCTGCTAAAATCAACCAAATAATTAACGGATTTAACTAATGTTTGGCATTTGCTATGGATAGAATTGATAGACATCTTCTCGAACTGCTACAAAAAGATGGCAGGTTAACCACGGCTGAACTTGCTGATGAAGTGGGGTTATCACCTTCGCCTTGTGCAAGACGAGTCAAAAGGCTAGAAGAAAAGGGCATTATTGACGGTTATCGTGTGAGCTTGTCACGAGAACAAGTCGGCATCGCAATGAGTGTGTTTGTTGAAGTGAGCCTAAACAACCACCAAGAAGTGTCGATTGATAAGTTTGAAGCGGCCATTGTAGAGATGGAGGAGGTGATCAGTTGCCACGTCGTATCTGGGGCTTATGACTATTTGCTAGAAGTGGTTAGCCCGAACTTGATGGCCTACGAGGCATTTACAAGAAAACTTCAAAGGCTCTCTAACGTGAAAGACATTCATACTCACCTTGCGATTAGACAAGTAAAAGGCAATGCACCACTGCCAATTTATACCGATTAAGCCAAACTCGGAGCAATAACACGAAGGCAGAATGAGCTGAAAACGAAATGGTTTGATCTTTGAATAACAATGCGAAGATGACCAAAGATCTTTCACAAGATGCCAAACTCACGGCAATAAAAAACGGAGCACCTCGTGAAAGGTACTCCGTATATGATAGGTGCAAAACTTAGTGATACTTAAAGTTAGAGATTGAACAATCCCCAGTTTGTGCATTAATTCTGAATGAAAAAGCATGTGAATGATAATCCACGCCGTCATTCCAAATTGTCTCTCCAAATATCTTACATAGCTCTAGCTCACTTACTGAACCGAACTCTTCCATGTGTTTAGCTACAGATAAAAGTTTACCTCTTATCTCTGCAGTCCATTCCGTGTTACTCAAGCAGTTGAAAGCCATAGTCTTTTGCATATTACCTAGCCAAAATGTTTCTTGTTATTAAGTTATATGAAGATTCATGATAACAATTTTCTGGCGTTTGTAAATCTATTTTGTGATGAATATCTCACATACTCGCTTGCATTGGTCGGAAATTGAACTTCATTGTTGATAGATAGCACATTACTTTTACAACCTATTGATAAAGCTTTGATTAACGAGTTCTTAGAATATTATGAATGGGATTGAGCATATTTATCGGAAAAGTCCAGTCGAACGAGTGAGAGAATCTAATGGTGATTTCAGTTTGACGCATCGTTTACTGGTTGGTTTATGTGGCGCGCTTCATCAATCATCGTCGCTTCTCTGCGGTATTTTGAAGACAGCTGACGGAATTTTTCACTGAGTGTATGGAGATCTCGGGAGAGTGATTGTGAGCTTTGTACGTGCACCTTTGCGCTTTCTGCCTGGCGCGGGAGTTTTGCTTTGGTGCAGTGTTTGGCGACGGCTTTCCATGAATACGCTAGAGATTGAGCGCCTTCAAGTTCTGTAGACACAACATATGCCTGTTGTAACAAAACCTCAGAGACGTCATACGCGGTATTCATATGACTATTGAGCTGCACATTAAACCTTTCTTCGTACTTTGCCCAAAGAGCAATGATCTGCTTTTCATTAAAGTGTTTAGATAATAATGTTTGTGATTCATAGGTTGAGAGAACTTGGTTGAACTCTTTGGTGTACTGATTATAGCGACCTTCAAAAGAGAGCTGACGATCCAGCAGCATTTGCCAGTTTTCACGGTCACAATGATTCGCTAGAGCGACATTGGCACTCAAAGTTACGCTTACAATGATAACCTTCCCCCAAAAACTCATGACTTTCCTCTACTTACCGTGCGCTCTATTGAGAGTATAGATGAGCAGCTGCATGAGTTGATGTACACTTGAGACATACCTATAACGGAACAGCTGGTGGATTTGATGAAAAAAGCGCTGATCGCTTTACTTGTGTTGTTGATATTGGGCGGAGGGGGAGGAGCGGCATACTACTTCTTGGTCATGAATAAAGACCCAATCCCACAAGAGAAAACGGAAGAGCCGGCGTTAGAAGCTACCGAGCAATCTGAATCTGACCTCGTACCCATCATGGATCTTCAGCCTGAACCAGAGCAGACGGAATTTTACGTTTTGGAGAGAAAACTAGAAGTGGTCGAGCAACCTGAAATTGATGGCTTGATAACAGATTATCTCTATAAAGGGGAAAAGGTTGAGGTACTCGAGAAGCAGGGCGAATGGGCTCGTATCTCAGACTATATTGTCCTTAAAGATGGCGGCCCACAGACGGCGGAATGGGTCTCTATATCAGGCTTATCGAATGATGAAGTCATTATTTCGGAAAAAGAAAGCAAAGAGATATTGGATTCCTATTTGGTTAAGTCTGATGATCTCAAGATCCATCAAGAAAAATTCCGTAATTCGGTGGCTAAACTGATCTCTGAAGGGGAGTGTGCCCCAAGTGATTTTGAAGAATTGGGCGGATGGGTGAAATCTGTTAAGTACAGCAATCGAGATGTTTATTTTATTTATTGTGGTGGGTTATCCCTTGAAAACAAAATTTATTTTGATGTAAATACAAATGAAATATTTACGAAGTAAGATCCCACGCTCTATTTAATAATGCTATTTACTAAAGCCCACTCATAGGTTGAGTGGGATTTTTTGTCTATTCATAATGTTCATCCTCCCCATTTAGAACGTTAATTATATCGAAGGTTATATA
>NZ_AJZD02000204.1 GCF_000272105.2 Vibrio splendidus 12E03 | reverse complement strand
TGAGAAATCAGCGGGCTTTTTTCTTATCTGCGATATACATAAATAAAAAAGGGAAGAGTACTGACGTGCTCTTCCCTTTTTTGTGTTTAAAACAATGATGACTAGTCCGCTAAATATTTCCCTTCTGCGACTTGCCAGAACGCTCGAATTAGAGGGTTATCTAGCTGCGCTCGCTTACAACATACGCCTAATTCAAATGGTTTGATGGGCTCTATCTTTAAGCGGTCAACTTTATCTCTTACTGGACTGTTGTTTATGACCACATCGGGTGCGATACCAACCCCACATCCTAGAGCTACCATACTTACAATTGCTTCATGACCTGATACTTGAGCATAAATATTAGGTTTAATCTTCATCTTCTTAAACCATGCATTAGCGCGTTCACGAGCGGTACCTGCTTCAGGGATGATAACAGGCACTTCGTTCCAGTTTGGTTTATCAGTTTGCAGTTGCTGGCTAAAGCTACTCACACCAGATGGAATGATGACTGACAGTGGAATATCGCTGATGGTTTCGAATTCTAACCTTGAAGGAAGGATGTCTGGCTTTGCTGAGATAGCGATATCCGCCTCATCGTTTAAGATCTTGTCAATGGATTGAGCTGGATCGCCAGTAGAGAGCTTAAATTCAATATACGGATGAATAGCCCTAAATTCGGTTATGAGTTCAGGTAGGTGACTGTAGCTAGCCGTTACTGAACAAAATATACGGATTTCACCTTTAAGTTCTTGCTCTCCGCCCTTCAGGTGAAGATTATATTGCTGCCACTCTCCCACGATGCTCAATGCTACAGGCAATAGATGTTTTCCTGATGGGGTTAGATCAACACTGCGGTTGTCTCTGATAAGCAGCTCTTGCCCTGTTTCCTCTTCAAGCTTTTGTATCTGACGGCTCAGCGCTGAAGGACTGACGTGCATAGCAGCAGCGGTTTTGCTGAAACTCTTGCTGTCACATAAATGTATAAATAATTGTAGAGATTTTATGTTCATGTTCTGCGATCGTTTCCATGTTGCATTTATTGCAATAACTAATTGTGAATATATCACTTTCAGCAACGGAGTGTCTGTTTTAGTATGAAGTCATTCGATAGAGAGATATCGACCTTACGGACTTATTTTTAAAGGAGTGCCCTAGAATGGCTAACTATTTCAATACATTAAACCTTCGTGAACAACTAGACCAATTAGGTCGTTGCCGCTTTATGGATCGTGAAGAATTCGCGACAGAAGCTGAATACCTTGAAGGTAAGAAAATCGTAATTGTTGGTTGTGGTGCTCAAGGCCTAAACCAAGGTCTAAACATGCGTGATTCTGGTCTAGATGTATCTTACGCTCTACGCCAAGCGGCAATTGATGAAAAGCGTCAATCATTCAAAAATGCTGATGAAAACGGCTTTGTTGTGGGTAGCTACGAAACGCTAATCCCTCAAGCAGACCTAGTAATCAACCTTACTCCTGATAAGCAACACACAAACGTTGTTGAAACAGTAATGCCTCTAATGAAGCAAGGCGCTGCTCTTGGTTATTCTCACGGCTTTAACGTTGTTGAAGAAGGCATGCAATTACGTGCTGACCTTACTGTGGTAATGGTTGCACCTAAGTGTCCAGGTTCTGAAGTACGTGAAGAGTACAAGCGTGGTTTCGGCGTACCAACACTTATCGCTGTTCACCCAGAAAACGACCCTAAAGGCGAAGGCTGGGATATCGCTAAAGCTTGGGCTGCGGGTACTGGTGGTCACCGTGCAGGTTGCCTAGAGTCTTCTTTCGTAGCGGAAGTTAAATCTGACCTTATGGGTGAGCAAACTATCCTTTGTGGCATGCTACAAGCGGGTTCTATCGTATCTTACGAGAAGATGATCGCTGATGGCATCGAACCTGGCTACGCAGGCAAACTTCTACAATACGGTTGGGAAACGATTACTGAAGCACTAAAGTTCGGTGGCGTAACTCACATGATGGATCGCCTATCTAACCCAGCTAAAGTTAAAGCGTTTGAGCTTTCTGAAGAGCTTAAAGACCTAATGCGTCCGCTTTACAACAAGCACATGGATGACATCATCTCTGGTCACTTCTCTAGCACAATGATGGCTGACTGGGCGAACGATGATGTGAACCTACTAGGTTGGCGTGAAGAGACTGGTGAAACGGCATTCGAAAACTACCCAGCTTCTGACGTAGAAATCTCAGAGCAAGAGTACTTCGATAACGGTATTCTTATGGTTGCGATGGTTCGCGCTGGTGTTGAGCTAGCATTCGAAGCAATGACAGCATCAGGTATCATCGACGAGTCTGCTTACTACGAATCTCTACATGAGCTTCCACTAATCGCTAACACAGTTGCTCGTAAGCGTCTTTACGAAATGAACGTAGTAATCTCTGATACAGCTGAGTACGGTAACTACCTATTCGCTAACGTAGCGACACCGCTACTACGTGAGAAGTTCATGCCTTCAGTTGCAACTGACGTAATCGGTCGTGGTCTAGGTGAAACATCTAACCAAGTTGATAACGCTAAACTAATTGAAGTTAACGAAGCTATCCGCAACCACCCTGTAGAGTACATTGGTGAAGAGCTACGTAGCTACATGAGCGACATGAAACGTATCGCTGTAGGCGGTTAATTCGTCGCTTAGATACTGCGAATTTGTAGAAAAAGCAAAGCAGTATCAATAACTCCTTACAGGTTGGAGTTAGGAATAAGCAACACAACATCTAATGAAAAGGCTTGGTCGCCGTTGACCAAGCCTTTTTTGTTTTTCAGGTGGGGAATTGAGAGAGCTTCGCGTACCTGAAGATGATGGCTTTAAAGCTGAATCATTCCCGAAAACAGCGAATGAACGTGGTAAGGAATCTCTCTATATTATTCTCACTCGTATAAAAAAGGGCTGACGTTTTCACGCCATCCCACTTATCTTTTCTTGCTTGAGTGCTTACTTGTCTGCAAGCTTAGCTTCTAGCTCTGTTAGCTTTTGTTCCATTTCAGTTAGCTTTTGGCGAGTGCGAAGCAGTACTTGTGTTTGAACATCAAACTCTTCACGGCTCACAACGTCTAGCTTGTTTAGTTGGCCTTGGATAACCTGGCGAACTTTTTGATCTACGTCTGAACCAAGCTCTTTCACTGGTTGAGGCATAGAATCGTGGATCTGCTTAGCAATCTGCTCTAGTTTTTTTGGATCAAACATATCAATTAAAACTCCTGAATATTTACTACTATTCTATTTAATCACACTTGAGATGTCGCCTATGGCGTATAAAAAAAGGCCACCGAGGTAGCCTTTTTATTGTTAATACGACTTAGCGATTACTTATTATCAGCTAATTCTCTGTGTGCCGCTTTTGCTTCATCGACGCGAGCTAGCTTTTCTAGGTCTTTGTCTTCAACAAATACAGGTAAAGGTTTGTGTTTTTCAGCCAAGTAGCTGTAAATCACTGGCAGTACAAATAGCGTGAAGATAGTACCAATCGCTAGACCAGCAACGATTACGATACCAATACTAAAGCGTTGAGCTGCACCCGCACCACTTGCGTACATCAGTGGGATTAGACCTGCGATCATCGCAGCCGTTGTCATCAGGATTGGACGAAGACGAACCTTCGCAGCTTCCATTACCGCTTCGATACGAGTTTTGTGATGATGCAACTGTTCTTCTTTTGCAACTTCACAGATCAAGATACCGTGCTTGGTAATCAGGCCGACTAAGGTGATCAAACCTACTTGCGAGTAGATATTCATCGTTGCCGCACCCCAAGCAAGAGCGATTAGGGCACCACAGATCGCCAGTGGTACAGATACCATGATAACCAGTGGATCTTTCAGAGATTCAAATTGAATCGCCAGTACCAAGAAGATGATTGCCAGTGCTAGACCAAAGGTCGCGTAAAGTGCACTACCTTCCGTTACGTATTGGCGAGCTTCACCCATGTAATCGTGGTTGTAGCCACTTGGTAGCTTGTTCGCTGCTGTCTCTTCAAACCATGCAATCGCATCACCCATTGCCGCGCCAGGCGCTGGTACTGCCCCGATTGTTGCTGAGTTCAATTGGTTGAAGTGAGGAAGAGAACGAGGCTCTGCCACAACGTCAATCGTAATCAAACTGCCTAGTGGGACAGCATTGCCGTCCGCAGCACGTACATAGTAGTTATTCATCGATTCTGGGTTCAAGCGGAACTTACGCTCTACCTGAGGGATAACCTCGTAAGAACGACCATTTAAGTCGATACGGTTTACGTAGCCATCAGACATCATGGTACCTAGCGTGATACCGATATCTTGCATGGTCACACCGTATGCGCCCGCTTTATCTTTATCGATGTGTACTTTCATCGTTGCTGAGTCGTAGTTCAGGTCGAGATCCGAGTAAACGAACAGTGGATTTGTCGCTACATCAGTCAAGATATCAGTGGTTATTTGGAACAAGCTCTCAAAACTGTTTGGCGTTGTAATAACAAACTGAATTGGAAGGCCTGAACCCGCACCTGGTAGCTCTGGCATTTGGAAGGCGGTTACTGCCATTCCAGGCACATCTTTCACCAAACCACCAACGCGGTTTGCTACCTCAGATTGGCTTGCTTCACGCTCACTCCAAGGAACCATAGATGCAATACCAAACGCTTGGTTTGCATTAGGAACACCTGTGAACACCTGCGCGTAAGCGACTTCTGGCTGATCAGACAGAATCTTGTTTACGTCGTTCATGGTATTTTGCATGAAGTCTAAGTTCGCATTAGATGGTGCAGTACCCATCAGCATGATTACACCTTTATCTTCTGAAGGTGCTAATTCACTAGGGATGAACTTAAACAGCATCGGCAAGCTTGCAAATACGATGATCGCAAAGCCAATAAATACTGGACGATGTTGCATTACCGCGCCAAGCATACGCTCGTAACGGTTAGTCATACCATCCAAAACGCTATGAACCTTCTGCTCAAACTTGCTCGGCTCAGCGTGAGCTTTGAGCATTTTTGAACACATCATTGGCGACAGCGTTAGTGCCACGATACCTGATACAAATACAGAACCGGCTAGGGTTAATGCGAACTCTTTAAATAGTGAGCCCGTGATACCGCCCATCATTGCGATTGGAGCGTATACTGCGCCTAGCGTTAACGTCATTGCAATAACTGGTACAGCGATTTCACGCGTACCGATGATCGCAGCGCGGAAAGGGGACTCTCCGAGCTTGATATGCCTGTCGACGTTCTCAAGTACCACGATCGCATCATCGACCACCAGACCGATGGCGAGTACCATTGCCAGCAGTGTCATTAGGTTCCAAGAGAAGCCCATCGCCTGCATTACCATTGCCACACCAATCAGTGATAGTGGGATAGTAACGATAGGGATCAGTACCGCTCGGAATGAACCTAAGAACAAGGTAATTACGATCAATACAATTAATGCCGCTTCAAGAATTGTCTTGATAACTTCCTGAATTGACTCGTTAATCGCAATGGTTGAATCGTACATTACGTTCATTGAGATGTTGCTTGGAAGGTTCTTCTCTAGCTGAGGAAGAAGCTCAAGGACATCTGCAGCGATGTTGATCGGGTTCGCACTTGGTGCCGCATTAATTGCTGCAACAACCGCCTCCTGACCGTTCGCACTTGCACGATAAACGTCGTGGCTTTTCTCTAGAGAAACCTTAGCGATGTCAGACAGACGAATAATCTCACCTTCACCACTTCTAACGACTAAGTTCTCTAACTCTTCAGTGTTTGATACTTGTGTATCGGCACTGCCGTTATAAAGAACAAATTCCCCCGTTGCTTGACCCGTAGCTGATTGGTAGTTGTTCGCATCCAATACCGCCATA
>NZ_AJZD02000203.1 GCF_000272105.2 Vibrio splendidus 12E03 | reverse complement strand
GCATCTCTCGCATCTCTCGCATCTCTCGCAAGCATAAAAAAACGCACAACCGAAGTCATGCGTTTTATATTTAAACTTTTGAGTTATCAATCACTTCGTTAGTGCATAACCTCTTCTTTAGCACCGACATAAACAAAGTCTAGGTCGTCTTTCTTCAGGGATACCTTCACAGTACCTCCGTCGACTAAACTACCAAACAATAACTCATTTGCCAGTGGCTTCTTAAGCTTGTCTTGAATAACACGTCCCATCGGACGAGCACCCATGGTCTTATCGTAACCTTTGTCTGCTAACCAATGGCGAGCATCTTCAGAAACCTCTAAAGATACGCCACGAGCATCCAGTTGAACCTGAAGCTCGACAATAAACTTATCAACAACTTGGCTAATCACAGTTGGATCAAGGCTGTTGAACCAAATGATATTATCGAGACGGTTACGGAACTCAGGAGTAAATACCTTCTTGATTTCGCCCATCGCATCTGGCGCATGATCTTGTTGGATCAGGCCAATCGATTTCTTCTCCGTTTCAGCTACACCAGCGTTAGTCGTCATCACTAAGATCACGTTACGGAAATCCGCTTTACGACCATTGTTATCAGTTAGCGTGCCGTTATCCATAACCTGTAGCAACAAGTTAAAGATATCTGGGTGAGCTTTTTCGATCTCATCAAGTAACACAACAGAGTGCGGGTTCTTGATTACGGCGTCAGTTAGCAGACCACCTTGATCGTAACCAACATAACCAGGAGGAGCACCAATCAAGCGGCTCACAGAGTGGCGCTCACCGTACTCAGACATATCAAAGCGTAGAAGCTCAATGCCCATCAATTTAGACAGTTGAACTGTCACCTCGGTTTTACCTACGCCAGTAGGACCAGCAAACAAGAATGAACCAACTGGTTTATTGTCTGCGCCCAATCCGGCACGGGTCAGCTTTATCGCTTCACTCAACACATCGATTGCAGGATCTTGTCCGAACACCAACATTTTCATACGGTCATCCAGTTTCTGCAGCGTATCTTTGTCTGAAGATGATACTGATTTTTCAGGAATTCGCGCCATTTTCGCAACCATTGACTCAATATCAGCCACGCTTACCGTTTTCTTACGACGGCTTGCAGGTGCCAAACGACTGCGAGCGCCCGCTTCATCGATTACATCAATCGCCTTATCAGGAAGGTGACGTTCATTGATGTATTTAGCTGACAGTTCCACAGCGGCACGCAACGCTTTGTTGGTGTAGCGCACTTCGTGGTGAGCTTCGTATTTTGGCTTCAAGCCAATCAGAATCTTAGTCGTATCATCTAGCGATGGTTCAATAATATCGATTTTCTGGAAGCGACGAGCTAAAGCACGCTCCTTCTCAAAAATACTGCTGTACTCTTGGTACGTTGTTGAACCGATACAGCGCAATTTGCCGCTGCTTAGTAGCGGTTTAATTAAGTTTGCCGCATCAACCTGACCACCAGAGGCAGCGCCAGCACCAATAATGGTGTGGATCTCATCGATGAACAGAATCGCGTCTTCTTCTTTCTCGAGTTGCTTAAGAATCGCTTTAAAACGTTTCTCAAAGTCACCACGATATTTCGTCCCTGCTAACAGTGAACCGATATCTAGAGAATAAATTACGCTGCTCTGAATGATTTCAGGCACTTGTCCCTCAACAATGCGCCATGCAAGACCTTCCGCGATGGCAGTTTTACCTACACCCGCTTCACCCACTAACAGAGGGTTGTTCTTACGACGACGACACAGAACTTGGATAGTACGCTCTAGCTCTTTGTCACGACCGATTAATGGGTCAATATTACCTTGCTTCGCTACTTCGTTAAGGTTGGTCGCGAAATTTTCTAAACGGTCTTCAGAATTAGCTTCTTCAGCATTTTCTGCACCACCAAATGAATCAGATGATGAAGGGCTGTCGCCTTCGTTGCTCGCTTTGGTAATACCGTGTGAGATGAAGTTAACAATATCTAAGCGACTAATGTCGTTTTTCTTAAGAAGATATGCCGCGTGAGATTCTTGCTCACTAAAAATAGCCACAAGTACATTAGCACCTGTTACTTCGCTGCGACCTGAAGATTGAACATGAAAAACAGCGCGTTGAAGTACTCGTTGAAAGCTCAACGTAGGCTGAGTTTCGCGAGTTTCGTCGCTTTCAGGGATAAGTGGGGTCGTTTGATCGATAAAAATATCGAGCTCATTGCGAAGAGCATCGAGATCAGCCTGACAAGCTTGGAGCGCTTCCTTGGCCGCATCATTTTCTAATAATGCTAGTAGGAGGTGTTCGACAGTCATGAATTCATGTCGCTTGTCTCGCGCACGAGCAAATGCGCCATTTAAACTCGTCTCTAATTCTTTATTTAGCATAAGTACCTCCTAAGGGAACAACTGTGTTGTTCGAGCAATTTATACTTGCTCCATTGTACATAGTAGCGGATGCTCATTTTCCTTTGAGTACATCGTGACCTGCGCTACCTTTGTTTCCGCTATTTCAGCACTGTATGTGCCGCATATAGCTTTACCTTCATAATGAACCTTGAGCATCACTTCCGTTGCTTTTTCGATATCTAGTGAGAAGAATCGCTCTAGGATCTCGATTACAAAGTCCATGGGCGTGTAATCATCGTTATTTAACACAACGTTATACATCGCCGGTGGCTTTACTTTTGTTGCTTCTTTCTCCAGTAAATCTGAGCCTGGAGATGCCCATTCAAAGTTTCTGCTCATATCGCTTTGCTAAGGGTTATTTTTCGGAAGTCGTGAGTGTTTACCTAACTCAAATTTACCACATTCACGCTTTACGGTGTACTAAGAAACTGCACCGAGAAACAGTACCAAAAAATATTCCTCTATACTGAGCCTAATCCACCATTTCCATCGCTGCAAATAAAAGATCTCGATTAACAGGATTAACATATGTGATTGATTAAAAAGACGCCATAACTATTGATACTAACGATAAGATCACTGCTAAGTTACTATTTAGTTAATAGTTTGCAGTTAATCTCGAATGTGATTTGTTATTAAAATTGATCACTTTTATACCAATTTACTATTGACTGTGCTCAATCATTAGCTACATTGGAGCTAAAAGGTTTTTTAATACATTTTTGCAACATGATTTAAGGTCAGTAACACGCTTCAAAAATTAACAATAAGGAATAGTTACGCAGGGTAGCGTTAATTTCCGTAAGCAATGTACGAGATTCAAGCTATTAGCTGAAATTCTTTAGCTGGTAGGAATGATATCAATCGCACTTACAACAATTGATATAACAACGTTAGTAACAAAATGCATGAGGGATGTATAGCATGGCTACAGGTACAGTAAAATGGTTTAACAATGCCAAAGGGTTTGGCTTTATTTGTCCAGAAGGTGAAGACGGCGATATTTTCGCGCACTACTCCACAATACAAATGGAAGGTTATCGAACCTTGAAGGCGGGTCAGCAGGTCGACTATGAAGTAGAAAGTGGACCTAAAGGCTCGCATGCTAGCTCCGTTGTTCCTGTCGAAGGCAGCGCCGCAAAATAGGCGAATGCCAACTCATGTTAACCTCCGTCAATCTTCATTAAAGGCTGACTGGTAAACAGAATATTGAAACCGCTCATTTAATACTTGTAATACAGGATTACGTGAGCGGTTTTTTCGTTTTGGGATCTCTAAAGTTGCTCACTAGACAATTCGTTTGAGGATGTACTCTTATTAAGTTAGATCTTAGGAGTATTATAGATGAACAAAAAAGACGCTTTAACGTTGTCGTTAAAGCGTCTTTCGTTTTGACTTTATCTATAACTTAGCTATCAGCCTAAGCAACTCGTTAGCAAATCACGTTCATGACTGACTAACGATGAGTCCAATCACTACGCATCAATAAATGCGTTTAGCGTTGAACTTGGGCGCATTAGTGTTGAAACCAATGCATCGTCAAGTAGGTAGTAACCACCTAAGTCACCAGCCACACCTTGAGCGTTGTTCAGCTCTGCAACGATCGCTTCTTCACTTTCAGCCAGTTGACTTGCCACACCTGCAAACTCAGCAGCAAGATCAGCGTCTGCCGTTTGCTCAGCAAGCGCCTTAGCCCAGTATGCCGCTAGGTAGTAGTGGCTGCCACGGTTATCAAGCTCACCCACTCGACGTGAAGGAGACTTGTTGTTGTCAAGGAACTCCCCCGTCGCTTTATCAAGCGCGTCCGCTAGAACTTGTGCTTTAGCGTTACCTGTTACTACGCTCAGGTGCTCTAGAGATGCAGCCAATGCCAAGAATTCGCCTAGGGAATCCCAACGCAGGTGGTTTTCTTTCTCTACTTGTTGAACATGTTTAGGAGCAGAGCCGCCAGCACCTGTTTCAAACAGACCACCACCGTTCATTAGTGGAACAATCGATAGCATCTTAGCTGATGTACCAAGCTCTAAAATCGGGAACAAGTCAGTTAGGTAATCACGTAATACGTTACCAGTAACCGAAATAGTATCTAGGCCTTCTTTGATACGAACCAGTGAGTATTGAGTCGCTTCAAGTGGAGCAAGGATCTTAATTTCAAGGCCATCGGTATCGTATTCAGGAAGGTACGCTTCAACTTTCTTGATAAGCTGAGCATCATGCGCGCGTGACGCATCTAGCCAAAATACTGCAGGAACACCTGATGCTCGAGCTCGCGTTACCGCAAGCTTAACCCAGTCTTGGATTGGTGCATCTTTAACCTGACACATACGGAAGATATCGCCTTCCTCTACGTCTTGCTCAAGAAGCACTGCGCCTGAAGCGTCAACAACTTGAACCTGACCAGCAGCTTCAAGTATAAAAGTCTTATCATGAGAACCGTACTCTTCCGCTTTTTGAGCCATCAAGCCAACGTTTGGTACGCTACCCATCGTTGTTGGATCGAACGCGCCGTTCTCTTTACAGAAATCAATAACCGCTTGGTAAATGCTCGCGTAGCTACGATCTGGGATCATTGCTTTGGTATCTTTTTGCTTACCTTCTGGATCCCACATTTGACCAGAAGAACGCAACATTGCAGGCATAGATGCATCCACAATGATATCGCTTGGTACGTGTAGGTTAGTAATACCACGGTCCGAATCAACCATCGCTAGTGGCGGTTGAGTCTCGTATACCGCTTGTAGGTCAGCTTCGATTGCTTTTTTCTGCTCTTGAGGAAGCGCTGCAATCTTCGCGTAGACATCACCGATGCCGTTATTTACATCAACGCCTAGCTCTTCAAATAGTTGACCATGTTTAGCGAATACGTCTTTGTAGTAAACCTTAACCGCGTGACCAAAAATCACTGGGTCAGATACTTTCATCATCGTCGCTTTCATGTGAAGAGAAAGCAGTACACCTTGCTCTTTAGCCGATGCGATTTCTTTTTCGAAGAATGCAACCAAAGCGGCCTTATTCATCACTGACGCATCAATGATCTCTTTATCTTGCAGTGCAAAAGCTGGCTTCAGTGTTTTCTTTGCGCCATCTTTGCCAACGAATTCAATGCTAACTTCTGTAGCACCTTCAATGGTTACTGACTTTTCGCTACCGAAGAAGTCTTTGTCGTCCATACTTGAAACGTGCGACTTAGAATCTGCAGACCAAGCACCCATTGAGTGTGGGTTCTTCTTCGCGTAGTTTTTAACAGAAAGTGGAGCGCGGCGATCCGAGTTACCTTCACGTAATACAGGGTTTACTGCACTACCCTTGATTTTGTCGTAAGTCGCTTTAACAGCTTTCTCTTCGTCAGTGTTTGCTTCTTCTGGGTAATTAGGAAGTGCGTAACCTTTTGATTGTAGCTCTTTGATCGTTGCTTGAAGCTGAGGTACAGATGCAGAGATGTTTGGAAGCTTGATAATGTTTGCTTCTGGTGTCTTAGCCAATTCACCTAGTTCTGCTAATGCATCACCAATACGTTGCTCTTCGTTCAAGTAGTCAGGGAAGTTGGCAATAATGCGCCCTGCAAGTGAAATGTCGCGAGTATCAACGTTAATACCAGAAGAAGCTGTAAAAGATTGAATGATTGGCAGCAGAGAGTAAGTTGCTAGCGCCGGAGCTTCGTCTGTAATGGTATAGATGATCGTTGGTTTTTCAGTAGGCATGAAATTTCCCTATAGTTCTTACAAGCTCATTTAAAATAGTGAGCATGTTATAAATTGACCAGTAAGCCACTCAAAGAGTGAAAACTGCTTACTCGATAGTCGTACTCTATCTTATTTTTCATGCAATCTTGATGACAGCATGAACCAAATCCGTGAGTGCGTTGTTATAATAAAACACGAAGGTATAATTAAACAAATCAGGCTTAAGAGTCCATCAACTTGTTCTATTTTGTGTCTTTTAGGCGCGCAAATGATAGCTCAATTCCGTTTCAGTGAAAACTTTTCAGCACACTTCGTTTACATTTTTGCAAGGTAGTTAACATGTCTACTCGCTCACGCAGCGCATCTCGTTCAGACAAACCGGCTCGTTCTGGTGCAACATTAAAACAAAGCGGTAATAGACAAAGCCGAAGCAGTGATAGGAATAACACTGGCAATTCGCACAACAAATCTCACTCAAGCAAGCACCGATATAAAGGCAAGCCTACCAATGCAAAACCTAAGGTAGCGCTCGAAGATCGCAAAGTAATTCTGTTCAACAAGCCTTTCGATACTCTAAGCCAATTTACAGATGGCGAAGGGAGGAAAACGCTAGCGGACTTTATTCCAGTGAAAGACGTTTATGCTGCAGGTCGCCTCGACCGCGACAGCGAAGGATTAATGGTCTTGACCAACGATGGGATATTTCAAGCTAAGCTGACTCAACCAAACTCAAAATCCCCAAAGACTTACTGGGTACAGGTTGAAGGCGCACCTTCTGAGGGAGATTTAGATAAATTGAGAAAAGGTGTCGAACTAAAAGACGGCATGACACTGCCTGCAAAAGTCGAAGTGATGCAAGAACCTGAAGTGTGGGATAGAAATCCTCCAGTCCGCTTCAGAGCCGCGATACCGACAACATGGTTGGCTGTTACAATCATTGAAGGACGTAACCGTCAGGTAAGACGAATGACAGCCAATATCGGCTTCCCTACCCTGCGTCTTATCCGTTACTCAATGGGTAATATGAATGTGGGGCAGCTGCAGCCTGGTGAGTGGAAAGAGATTTAACTCATAGCAATATATTAAAGCGAGATTTACGTCTCGCTTTTTTGTACGTGAAGATTGATTACTCTTGGTCAATCATCCATTTACGGAATGCTTTACGGTCTTCTTTTGAAGTGCTCAGATACAAAGCTTTAAGTTGTTTCAAAGACTCCGATTTATCTACAACCTGAGCTGATGTGTTAGCCGTTAAACCTTCAGCGTTTACTAGCGTGTTTTCTTCTAAACTTGTAGCATTAACCTTAACTGCAGGACGAACTTGGTTTTCTACAACTAAATAACTCATGGTTACAGCAGCAGCACCACCAACTTTATTATATTCTGTAGCTTCTTCAGAATAACTTCTATTTAGTTGAACTCCGTCACTAGCTAAAATGTCTTCATTTTTGATTAAGGCTTGTCCTTGCTTGTTTTTAATTTCCCAATTCAAGTTTCCAATGTTTTCTTGAGCAGAACGCAAGTTTTTAAACTCAGGCATAGATAAGGTAAGTTCTTCGTTTTTTGCCTCAAATTTAGCGATAATAACAGAACTGTAGACTTTCCTTTGATTATCTCTTTCATCAAATACTGGTTCATATTGAAAAACGATTTGGTTTTCACCGTCAGGTAAAAGCACTGTCTTATCTGCAGAAAACAACCCTTGTTCAAAGTCAGGAGCACTCATGTTTACTGAAAGTAAATTTACATTTTCAGGGACATCCAATATTACTTCGGCATCAACTACTGTAGAAGCAACTAACAGCCCCAAAAAAGAATATTTGAAACTTTGCATTATTGTATCCATCCTTATAAAAAATAGGCAAAAAAAAGCCCAACTCTATGTTGGGCTTTTTCTAACAATATCTCAAATTACCAGTAAACACGAGCACCGATACCGAAATTGTTTTCGCCATCAACAGTCTGAGGCGCTACAACCATATCACTACCTTGAGCGTTGAAACCTAGAGTACTACCGTCTGCATAACCATACTCAGCATAGACACGTGCCCAGCTAGCGTACTTGTATTCAGCACCAACGTAAACAACGTTGCTATCTTCTAATAAATCGTGATCTTGAGACACGAACTCGTAACCACCATATACTGTTGTTTTATCAGCAACGCCATACGTAGCAGCTACTGAGAAACCTGTTTGGTCTGCTTTATCAATAGCAGATTCAACAGAAGATGCTGCAACAGTCGCACCAACTGTTAGAACATCTTTAGAGTACTCAACAGTACCTTCGTAGTATGTGTTCTCAAGGCCTGTAAAACCAGAACCAGCTACATCATCAGTTGTTTGACCACCACCAACGTGGATATTTACGTCACCAACAGAAAAACCAACGTAAAGTTCAGCTAGCTCTTGATTAGAATCATCTTCTGCTAATCCGTATCCTGCTTTTACCCAGAAGTTGTCAGAATCGTAAGAGTACTTTACTTGTGAGTCATGAAGAGCAGCGTTCAAAGTAGAGTAAAGCAGTGCAGAACCACCAAAGAAGTATGAATAATCAGCGCCGTATACATCATCTGATGTAGTCCATTGCTTACCAAATTTGATTGTTCCCGCTTGATCGCTGCTAAAGCCAAAAATGTGGTTACGTACATACATGTCGCCACTGTCTTTCAATGCAAATTCTACTTTACCAAGAACTTTAAGATCATCAGATACATTATATTGAGCGTCAACACCAGCACGCGAAGAACCTGAACCTAATTTGGCATCTTGCCCGTCTAGGAACTTAAGCTCTGTACGTAGTTGACCGTAGAAGTCTACTGCGCCATCTTCTGATTTGTAAATTTCTGCTGCGTTTACTGAGCCTGCTGCTGCTGCAACTGCAAGTGCTAATAGAGTCTTTTTCATAATAAATCCACTGCCTTTTCTAAGAATGGGAGATCCTTGCCCGGTTCCCTTTTATTTTTATGACTGGTCATTACCACTCTTTGTTGGTTAATCACCGTCACTAAATTTCGAGGTCTAGATTGCAAAAGATTATCCTGCGTGTCAAATAAACTAAAAACAAACCTAAAAAAAACACAAAACAATCAAAATCAACCACTTACATTTTTTTTCATTGTTTTACGAGCAACTTATCCTTAGTTTTACCAGGAAATATAATAATCCAAAAAAAGAACAAAACAGTATTTAACACCACAAACAACTCACAACAACGCTACACTTCAGGATTTAACACCTATAAGCCAGTCTTTTTTAATATTTATATTTCGCAACATAAATAAAATAGTTAAGTTCCTGATGGTTCAGTTTTTTTTTGTGAACAAGATCTACCTTTGATTCAAAAGCAAGCTATTTCACCGTAAATGTACCGACTAGTGATATGTGCTACTATCCTCGCTCCGTTACGTAGGTCACAGTATGCTAACTACTAAAATTCAAAAATCTATTCGCACCAGTTATCAAAACCTCCAAGATCAGTTGGACAACTTTGTACCTCGTCGTGCTCAAAATTACCTTGTTGCAGAAATAGCGAAGACACTTTGTGGTCAATACCACAAAAGTAATCGCATGATTGTTGCAGAAGCGGGGACAGGGATCGGGAAATCACTGGCTTATTTAATGGCTACTATTCCTGTCGCTGTGCTCAATAATCGAAAAATAGTCATATCGACGGCGACGGTTGCGCTACAAGAACAGCTCGTCAATAAAGATCTCCCTCTATATAGAAGACTGACTGATCGAGAGTTTTCTTTCATATTAGCGAAGGGCAGACAGCGTTATTGTTGCTCCGAAAAGCTAGCCGCTGCCTGCGGGGTTGATGGCGGACAAATGGCAATGTTCGAATCTAAGCCGAAGAAAAAGGATATCGACCAACTTCAAACCATGTACCGCAGCCTAACCCAAGGGAAATGGGATGGTGACCGTGATTCGTGGCCAAAACCCATCAACAATATGATTTGGCAGATGATTGTCAGTGATAAGCACAGCTGTAACAACAGTATGCCCACGCATAGAGACTGTCCTTTCCAGAAAGCGCGCTCAGAGTTAGATAAAGCAGACGTGATTATCGCCAATCACAGTTTAGTAATGGCTGATGCTGACTTAGGCGGTGGTGTGATACTGCCTGAACCAGAAAACAGCATCTATATATTCGATGAAGCTCACCATTTACCGCATGTAGCTAGAGATCACTCTTCTGCGGCTGCGAGCTTAAAAGGCGCGGCATCATGGTTGGAGCGTTTGAATCAATCAATCACCAAGCTTTCAGGCCTCGCTGACGAAAAGCGTGTCCACCGATTTAGAAATGAACTGCAAGACTCAATGCAACAGCTGATCCCTACCCTGACTCAAATGAGCAAACAGTTTGACGCTAACCACTTTGAAGACGGCTTGTATCGCTTCGAACATGGCGACTTACCTGAGTGGCTAGAGAATGAATCTAAAGATCTCAAGCAGCTCACGCAAAAGGCGAGCCAAGCCGTTGCGAAGATTGCAGACCTGATTGCGGAACGAGTTAAAGACGGCGAGCTTTCAGCAAAGCTTGCAGAGCCAGCACTTGCAGAAATTGGCTTCTATATACAAAGAACAGAGAACCTTGCTCAAGTTTGGCGCTTAATGGCTGAACCGAAGAGAGAAAAAGGCGCTCCTTTGGCTCGTTGGCTCGAACTGAATAAAGAAAGCGAAGGCGATTTCGTTGTGAATGTATCGCCATTAGAGGTAGGTTGGCAACTGGATCAGCAAATCTGGAGCCGCTGTGTTGGCGCGGTATTAGTATCTGCAACCATGAGGGCGCTCAACTCTTTCAGCTTTTTCTGTCATCAAGCAGGTATCAGCCAAAAAGCAGAAGATGGCGTACAATTTTTGGCTTTGGCATCACCGTTTGATTACCAGAATCAAGCAGAGCTGATCGTGCCGGCAATGAAGTACGAACCACAAGCACCTCAGTTTACCGAATATCTTATTGAAATTTTGCCTAAGGTAATAGAAGACAAAAAAGCCAATCTCGTTCTATTCTCTTCTTACTGGCAAATGAACAAAGTTGCAGAGGCTTTAGCAACAGATTTCGTTAAAAAGTCGTGGGCATTGCAGGTTCAAGGCGATACTTCACGAACTGAAATCCTAAAAAAACATAAAAAGCTAATAGACCAAGGTAAAACCAGCGTTCTTTTTGGAACTGGAAGCTTTTCTGAGGGTCTTGATCTACCGGGTGAGCTTCTTGAAAACCTCGTTATTACTAAGATTCCTTTTGGTGTTCCTACCTCTCCCGTAGAGCAAGCACATTCAGAATATATTGAATCACGCGGTGGTAACCCTTTTATGCAGATTACTGTTCCAGATGCGAGTAAAAAGCTTATTCAATCAGTGGGTAGACTACTGCGTAAGGAAAGAGATTCTGGTAAAGTCACGATCCTTGATAGACGCATAGTAACGAAGCGATACGGAAAGTCCCTACTCGATTCACTACCGCCTTTTAAAAGAACAATAAAATACTAATATACCCTGCCTTTGAGGTAGTTATGGGCCTTCATCGCTAGGCCCTTGCATTCACAACCCAACATGACTAATCCACCGGTTTTTCATGTGGCTGCCCTATCAGCCGATAACGAGAACACTAGCTATTTATGGAAATGATTGAGCCAACCATGTTGGTCATACTTGCTCTGGTTGCATTTGCAGCAGGCTTTATTGATGCTGTCGCCGGTGGCGGAGGGATGTTAACCGTCCCAGCTTTGCTATCGCTTGGTTTACCGCCACACATTGCACTCGGAACTAATAAGCTGGCCGCAACGTTTGCTTCATCTACAGCTGCATTCACTTACTACCGTAAAAAGCTGTTCAAGCCTGAGTGTTGGGTCAATGCATTCATATCTACTTTAATCGGTGCGACAATCGGCACACTCACTGTTGATGCTATTAGCACAGAGTGGTTAGAGAAGGTATTGCCGTTAGTCATTCTTGCCGCTGCGGTCTATACCATTTTTCATAAGACTCCAGATGTGAGCCATAATGTGTCTCCTAAACCTTGCCCTGTACTTAAGAGAAAACAAAAGTACCAAGGATTCATTCTTGGCTTTTATGATGGGGTTGCTGGCCCAGGAACTGGCGCGTTTTGGACGGTAAGCTCTATGGCGCTTTACCGCTTAAATATCTTGCTTGCCTCTGGCCTATCCAAAGCCATGAACTTTACCAGTAACTTTACGTCTTTGGTTACCTTCGCAATTCTTGGTCATATTGATTGGGTTCTCGGCTTAACCATGGGCCTTTGTTTAATGGCAGGTGCATTTGTTGGTGCTCACTCTGCTATTCGTTTCGGTGCTACATTTATACGACCTGTGTTTGTTACCGTAGTAAGCGTACTTGCAATTAAACTGGCATATGAAGCTTGGTTTGTGAACTTATAGGCAGTAGCCAACGGGAAGTGAAATGAATCAATTTTCAAAGCTAAAAAGTGTCATTGACACCCTAATTGGCCATTGCTCGCAGGTTGACAAATCTCGAGGTGCTTATCATCAAGCCTTGTTTGACCGAGCCTTATTTAAATGTAGCGCCTCTGTTTTGCTTCCCTATGCACTTGAAACTCAGGCAACGTACCGGACCATTGTACGTGAACAAACCACAAACCAACTGACTGCGTCCAGAGCCAACTACCTGACGGAAAAGCTGACAAATCAGATTGCAGCAATCCAAAGAGAGTTAGCCAACCATGATTTACGTTTAGATCGAAAAAGTAAGTCAGGGAAAAACCTTAACGACCTATACAACGAACTCGCTCAGCACCAAGATTGGCAAAAGCGATTGGTCGATTTAGTACGAGTACGAAAGTTAGCGTTTGATTCTGCGCCTCGCCACAGTAAGAAAAAAGCGGAAGAGGCTTGGCAGTTAGCCAAAGAACGATTAGAACGCTGTGAAGACTCAATGAGAAATATTGAGAGACTGATTAACTTAGAGAACCCTAAGCGAAATGAACACTGATAACACACCATCACCACTGGATAACGCACCAGAAGAAGTTAAGTTAGCTGTCGACCTTATCTACTTACTCGAAAGCAACGAGATCGACCCTAAGGTTGCGTTACAAGCAATTAAGATTGTCCAGCAAGATTTACAAGCCAAACTAGCATCTAGCATCTAGCATCTAGCATCTAGCATCTAGCATAAAAATATACAGGATTCACATGTACCAACTTAGCTTTTCTATGCCCGAGTTTCTTGAAAACTACTGGCATAAAAAACCAACCATCTTAAAAGGTGGCTTCCAAAACTTCGTCGACCCAATTTCGCCGGAAGAACTTGCTGGTTTATCGATGGAAGAAGAAGTGGATTCTCGCTTTGTTTCTAACCTCGACAACAAATGGACAGCCAAACACGGTCCATTCACTGAAGAGAAGTTTGGTGAGCTGACTGAAACACATTGGCAATTGATCGTTCAAGCAGCCAACCATTGGCATCAAGGTGCAAATCAACTGACTGAAGCGTTCCAACAATTGCCAAACTGGTTGTTCGACGATCTCATGATCTGCTACTCAGCACCTGAAGGCGGTGTTGGCCCACATATTGATCAATACGATGTATTCATCATTCAAGGCCAAGGTAAGCGTCAATGGAAAGTGGGCGCGAAAGATGTTGGTCAATACAAAGAGACCGTTCAAGCGTCTGCTCTACGCCAAATAGAAGGCTTTGAGCCAATCATTGATGAAACCTTAGAGCCAGGTGATATCCTTTATATCCCGCCAGGCTTCCCACACGAAGGCAACACAATAGAACCATCAATGAGCTACTCGATTGGCTACCGCTCTCCTAAGGAGCAAGAGCTAATCAGTAACTTTGCCGACTTTGTGCTTGCTCATGATATGGGTGATGTTCACTTGCATGATCCTGAGTTCAAAACGCAAGATGGCTACGGCAAGATTCGTTCGTCAGATTTGAGTAACCTAACTGATATGTTGAAGTCGGCATTAGAACAGCCTGAAACCGTGAGTGATTTCATGGGTTGTTTGCTGAGCCAATCACGCCACCAGCTTGATATCGTTGCGCCAGAACCTCTATGGACTCCAGAAGAGATCGCTCAACACTTGGAGTCTGAAGGCGAGATCCACCGTGTATCTGGCTTAAAAGCGCTTTACCACGAAAATGAAAGCAACACAGCTTACATCAATGGCGAAGTGGTTAAGGTTGATGAAGCGGACTCTTCATTACTCAACATACTTTGTGATGAGACTGTGATTAATTCAGCTGCTGCTCTATCTCCTTCGGGCGTAACTGTCGTGACGGAATTAGTGAACAAAGGCTACTGGTTCATCGAAGAGTAAGCAGTATCAACCACTCGTTGTTGACTAACTTTGGTTGCAAGATATAAAAAAGGGACAAATGAAAACCTCATTTGTCCCTTTTTCAATTTTGAATTTGTTAAGTCTTAATGGTTATACCTTGAACTGATTGACCAATTTCTGTTGCTGCTGAGACAGCTGATCAATTTCGTTGCCCACTTGTTCAGAAGCCGCTGCTTGTTCCAAGATCTTCGCACTCAAGTCTCGAATGTTAACCACGCTTTGATTCACTTCACCAGACACCGATTGCTGCTCTTCGGCTGCACGAACGATCTGACTGTTCATATCACTGATCGCCTCAATAGAAGTAAAGATCGAACCTAAATCTTCAACTGCTTTCTGAACGTGTAGTGCTGTGTCGTTTGCAAGTATATTGCCTTCTTGTATCGCTTCAACGACATCTTGAGTTCCAGCATGAACCTTGTCGATCACCGCTCTGATCTCACCAACCGATGACTGGGTGCGACTTGCGAGGTTTCTTACCTCATCCGCAACAACAGCAAAACCTCGACCTTGTTCGCCAGCACGAGCCGCTTCAATCGCCGCATTCAATGCCAGTAAGTTAGTTTGCTCAGAGATCCCTTCAATCACACTTAAGATCTCGGTGATGTTTCCGTTATTTTTGGCCAACTCTTCAACAATTGGAACAGCACTCGACATACGCTCCACCAGCTTTCTCATTTCACCGGCTGAAAGCTCGATAACCTGTTGCCCTTGTTGAGCAGAACGATTCGCTTCACAAGCAGCATCAACGGCCACTTCTGCGTTTTGTACCACTAAGCCCGCTGTTTGCGTCATCTCTTCGGCCGCTGTCGCCACAAGATCCACTTCTTTAAATTGAGATTCACTGCTTTCTCGAGTGCTTGATGCCGATGCTTTAGCCTGGCTTGTCGTACTCGCCACTTGCTCGGTGGTGTGAATCACTTCTTTGATCGTGTGTTGTAGCTTGTCTAAGAATAAGTTGAACCCTTTAGATAGCTGACCAATTTCGTCTTGAGACTTAACCTCTAAACGCTGTGTCAGATCCCCTTCACCAGAAGCAATATCATTAAGTCGCTCGACCACTTGTCGAATAGGCTTCACAATTGAAAGGGAAGCAAATGCGATGATGGCTAAACCGAACAAAATGAACACAGTACCGGCAATCACTTCCGTCTTAATGCCTTCGCTTAACTTAGTGCTAATGATGGAGTCCAATTTGTTGGCATCAGCGACGACGCTCTCTCTCGGGATCTCAAACAACACACCCCAAGTTTGATTAGCCGCAACAACAGGTGCAAAGGCAAGTAACCACTCACCGTTCTCACTCCATTGCGTTGTCACTTCACCACCAAAGATAAAGTCGGTCATTAAATCACTGTTTGTATTGTCACTTTGGAAGGTTGAACCGACCGCAATACTTGAATCATCAGAAGCGATAACTGACCCATCTAGACTAACCACATAAGCTTTACCCGCACCGTTAAACAAGCTCTGATCAGATTGCGTAATCACACTCGTTAAACCATCGAGTCTTAGATCAATACCAAGAAAACCAATAGCAACGTCGTCAACCAAAATAGGGACTGAAATAGAGGACGTAAGTAGTGCTACACCACCGCTGTTCACGACTCTCGGCGTACTAATACATGTTTGCCCTGAAGACAAAGGACAGTAAAAACGTTCGCTATTGCTGCCATCATTCAAGATCGATTCTGAAAGAACGTTCGCTAGAACATTTTCACCGTTATCCGCTACCTTCCAATAAGGAGCAAAACGACCTTTTTCGTTAGAGCCAACATAATCAGCATCGACATAATTCGCATCTTCGCTATCAAGTAAATCAGGCTTGAAAACTAGATACGCACCTTGAATAGAGTCGAAATTTAGAACCGAGCGACGAACCATTTCATCCAAGGCGGTACGAAGCTCTTCACTTGGCGTAAAGTTTTCGTCTGCATTGTTTTTTAGAAACTGAGCACTGGCCGCAAGCATCTCTGCGCGGTAAATAGCTTCGTCTACATAACGTTGAGTTTCTTGAGCATTGAGTTGAGAAACAGACGCCAGCAACTGCTGAGTTTTATTGATAACTGATTCTGAACTTTGAGATTTGATGACTTGTTGATTACTCGTCGCGTTGTAGATCGAGAAACCAATAAGAGACAGTGACGTAATGATTAAACAACAACCTGCTAAGAGGGTTATTTTCCACTGTACCGATAGAGAGCGCATTTAATATCCTTATTTAAGCCAAAAGACTTCCATAACCATAACTATCACATCGACAACGAATTGCTGTACACAATGTAAATGAGTTAGACGAATAGCTTAGCGGATAATTACAGCACAAATTGCTTACATATAAAACGAAAGTTTATACAAATGTTAATAGGGCGTGTTTTCTTCCTTTTTTCTGTGATTTCAAATGATGTACTCATATAATCATTGGCTATGTTGCTTAGGTTTTAGCACTTTGGACATAACCAAAACATCGATATTTAAAGGAAGCCCATTCCACCCTCTCCCTCCTTAAAACGCAGCTATTTCGGATTAGTTTTTATAATCCAAGTTATAGATTTTTATCTTGGTCAACTTCACACTTTTTGATTGCTAAGCCCGCAATCAAGCTCTAATATCTCGCGCCTAGATTCCCTGAACACTTTATTCATTTGGCTCTCCTTTAATGGAGCGCTAAGGCTTTTTACGTCTTAATTTTTGGAGAGATACGCAAATGTCCGCCTCGTTTCCATTAGCGAAACTTACCTTTTTAATCGCTATTCTGACTGCCGTAGGTCAAATGACTCAAACGATGTACGTGCCTTCTATCGGTCATATGGCAGGTGAGTTCTTAGTTTCGGCATCTTCACTGCAAGCGGTGATGGCGTGTTACTTGATCCCTTATGGTCTGTCGCAATTTGTCTACGGCCCACTTTCTGATCGCCTAGGTCGCAAACCGATCATCGTGATTGGTTTGATCATCTACATCATCGGTACTTTGGTAGCATTGTTCGCTCACGAATATGAATGGTTCTTAGCGGGCAGCTTTATCCAAGGTTTGGGCATCGGTTGTGGTGGTGCGATGTCTCGTACATTGACTCGCGACTGTTTTGAAGGCGCAGAGCTGCACCGTGCAAACAGCTTGATTAGCATGTGTGTGATTTTCTCACCATTGATGGCTCCTGTACTGGGTGGTTACCTAACAGAAGTTTTCGGCTGGCGTTCTAGTTACTTATTCCTTGCGCTGTTTGGTATTGCTGTTGTGATCACTATGATGACGAGCATGATGGAAACACTGCCGAAAGAACGACGCAAGCATGAATCGGTTGCCAACAGCTACAAGTTCGTTCTGTCTGATAAACGTTTCCAAGGTTTCTTATTGGTATTGGTCGCAACCTTTGCTGGTGTAGCCGTATTTGAAGCTGCTGCAGGTGTGTTGCTTGGTGGCGTACTTGGCTTACCGGCAACCACAGTAAGCTTGCTGTTTGTCTTGCCTATTCCAGGTTACTTAGTCGGTGCAGGCTTATCTAGTTACATCGCACAACGTCGCAGTGAGCGCCGTGCACTGAATGTTGGTCTGGTTGCGATATTGGTAGGCTCAACAGTGGTATTGATACCGGGTCTGTTTGGTCAAACAACAGCATTAACTTTGATTGGCGGTGCCACAATTTACTTCTTGGGCGCTGGCATATTATTCCCAGCAGCGACAACAGGGGCACTTTCGCCATTCCCGTACCACGCTGGTACTGGAGGTGCGATTTTAGGCGGTATGCAGAACCTAGGTGCTGGCATCGCAACACTATTGGCATCGTTCTTCCCGGCTCAAGACCAACTGCCACTCGGTTGCCTGATGATTGCTATGTCATTCATCGCTATGCTTGGTTTGCGTTGGGTTAATCGTAAACCTGACCACTCAAACGAAATTCCATTGGCTATTTAACGTAAAACACGAATCCTGCTCAATAATGAAAAGGGACATACTGAAAAGTGTGTCCCTTTTTTGTTGCACATTATTCCTTCCACTCTCACGTATCAGTAATTTCATTTAACATTGCTTTGATTTTTTGAAAACAATAACAGACACTTACGATGAAGGTGCATACCCAGAATCCAATTATAAATAATATCACTGAAAGATACCCAACCAACAAAGGATGCTGGCATCAAAAAGAGTAAGGTGCACATTAAGGATATATAGATGCGTATCGCTTTAACCACATTAGTCGTATCAATAGCGCTTGTCGCCGGATGCAGCAATCAAGGAATCTCAACCATGAACCACTACTCTCAATCACAGCTCGTCGCTCAGCAAACCCAAGCACCCGTTGCTAAGAAAGTCCCTCACGCAATGACGATTCATGGTGACACCCGAATCGATGATTACTACTGGATGCGCGACGATGCACGCCAAGATCCAGAGATTTTGCAACAACTTGAGCAAGAGAATCAGTACGCAAATACAGTGTTGAAACATACAGAAGCAGCACAAAAACAATTATTTGAAGAGATCAAAGGCCGAATCGCAAAAGACGACAATTCGGTACCGGTTCGCAAAGGCAGTTACTACTACTCGAATGAGGTCACAGGTGACAACGAATACCCAGTTCACCTGCGTGAAAAAAACTTTTTAGGCACAGACAAGCAAGTCATCTTAGATGTTAACGAGCTAGCAAAAGAACATGAATTCTTCAGTATTGGTGGCTTAACGATCAGCCCAGACGAAAACTTGTTGGCCTATGGCGAAGATACGCTAAGCCGCCGCATTTACACCATCAAGATCAAAGACCTCACGACAGGTGAATACCTAAAAGATGAAATTGAAGGCGCTTCAAGTGCTATCGCGTGGCAAAACGACAACCAAGCCTTCTACTACATCAAGAAAGATCCACAAACGCTGCTGGGTTACCAAGTCTACCGCCACGTTTTAGGCACACCTCAAACAAGCGATGAGTTAATCTACGAAGAAACCGACAGCGCTTACTACACTTCCTTGAGCAAAAGTAAAGATGGTGAACAGGTCTACATTTGGCACTCGAGCACAGAAACCAGTGGTGTTTCAGTCATCGATGCCAACAACCCAAAGGCTACAGCTGAGGCTTTCTACCCAAAAGAGACAGGTATAGAGTACAGCATCGCTAAACTGGGTGATTGGTATTACATCTATACCAACTACCAAGCGGTCAACTTTCGTTTAATGAAAGTCACAGCTGAAGACATGCATGACCGCTCAAAATGGGGCGATGTCATTGCAGCAGACGATAACACTCAGCTTGTTGATTTCGAGTTGTTTGATGACCATCTTGTTTACGAGCAACGTGCGGATGGCTTGTCTAAAGTCACGGTTCGCCAACTCTCAACAGGTAAAGAGTTCCCACTTAAATTTAACGACACCGCTTTCGCCGCTTACTTAACGAGTAACTATGAGTTAGATAACTCAAAAGTTCGAATCTATTACAGCAGCTTGACTACGCCTGGAACTTACTATGATTTCGACCTAAGTACAGGTGAGTCTGAAATCAAGAAGCAAACACCCGTATTAGGTGATTTCAAAGCGGATAACTATCAATCAGAGCGAATCATGGTAACGGCTCGTGATGGTAAGCAAGTACCTGTCTCTTTGGTCTATCGCAAAGACTTATTCAAAAAAGACGGCACTAACCCAATTTACCAATACGGCTACGGATCTTACGGTTCAACCATTGAACCGACCTTCAGCTCGACTCGTCTCAGCCTGCTTGATAGAGGCTTCGTTTTTGCGATCGCTCACATCCGCGGTTCAGAAATGCTAGGGCGCCCTTGGTATGAAGACGGCAAAAAGCTGACCAAGCAAAACACGTTCAATGACTTTATCGATGTAACTAAAGGCCTAGTTGAAGAAGGTTATGGCGCTAAAGACAAAGTATTTGCGGTGGGCGGTTCGGCAGGCGGTCTACTTATGGGAGCGATCATCAACCAAGCTCCTGAATTATATAGAGGCATTGGAGCACATGTTCCGTTTGTCGATGTGGTAACAACCATGCTTGATGAGTCGATCCCTCTTACGACTAACGAATACGACGAATGGGGCAACCCTAACAATAAAACCTACTATGACTACATGCTGAGTTACTCACCGTACGACAACATTAAGGTACAAAACTACCCAAACATGTTAGTGACAACAGGCCTACATGATTCACAGGTACAGTACTTTGAGCCAATGAAATGGGTGGCGAAACTGCGTGAAATGAAAACAGACAACAATGTACTGGTGTTCAAAACCGATATGGAAGCCGGTCACGGTGGCGCTTCTGGTCGATTTAAGCGATTAAAAGAAGATGCTCTTGAATACGCCTTCTTTTTAGACTTATTAAAAACTCAGTAGACTCAGCGTAACTGTAGGTATTCACACAATTTAACGTCGCCATTTAGTCTCGACAAAATGGCGACAGAAATTATTAAGCATGGTTAAATACGATGAACCATGAAATCCACCAAATCAAAAAATCTTTGAAAACTCGCAGTGACAAAGGTTTACGAGAGGTATAAAAACAAATGAAAGTAATTAGCTTCAACATCAACGGCCTGAGAGCCCGCCTTCATCAACTGCAAGCTGTTATCGACAAACACCAACCGGACGTAATTGGTCTGCAAGAGATAAAAGTACACGATGAAGCCTTCCCTATTGCTGATGTTGAAGCAATGGGCTACAAGGTTTACTTTCACGGCCAAAAAGCGCATTACGGTGTGGCGATGCTGTGTAAGCAAGAGCCAATCTCAGTTCAGAAAGGTTTTCCAACCGACAATGAAGACCATCAAAAGCGTATGATCATGGCGACGTTTGAAGATGAAAACGGTGAAAAGGTTACCGTACTAAATGGTTACTTCCCTCAAGGGGATAACATCAAGCATGAAACCAAATACCCGTACAAGCGCGAGTTCTACAAAGACTTGATGACTTACCTAAACGATCACCACAACAAAGATGAACAAGTGATCGTGATGGGCGACATTAATATCAGCCCTATCGACGCAGACATCGGCATCGGTGAACCAAACGCGAAGCGTTGGTTGAAAACAGGCAAGTGTTCATTCCAACCAGAAGAGCGGGAATGGCTAAAAACATTGATGGACTGGGGCTTTGTAGACAGCTTCCGTTTACTGCACCCTGAAGTAAACGATCAATACTCGTGGTTTGATTACCGCTCAAAAGGCTTCGTAGACAACCGCGGCCTGCGTATTGACGTGGTACTAGCAACTCAAAAACTTGCTGATAAGTGTACTGAGGCTGGCATCGATTACGAACTGCGCGGCATTGAAAAGCCTTCTGACCATGCGCCAATTTGGTCAACGTTTAAATAGAAAATAGGGAGCTCATGCTCCCTATTTACTTTTAGATTAATTGATTGGCCAAGGGGTTGTCCCGTCAACACTAATAGGTGTTGTGGCAAACTCCTCGACACAATAGCCTTGGTTTGAGCTCGCGAAGTACGTTAGTGGCATTGGAGGCAAATTCAGTGTCACTACTTGTTGGTTGGCTTTCTCCGTAAAACTAAAGCCCCACATATCTAGATAACTCCGCATATCCCGCTCGTTGACATAACTCAGCGCAACCAGCAACCAATCGTCATTGGTGAGCTGGTTTACTTCGTCTCTTGAATAGCTGTCAAAGCCAATGGTGTGCCTACGTGTAATCCACAACTCATCACTCGATTTTAAACGGTTGAACTCGCGCTCTATCAAATGCAATCGCCCTAACATATGCCAGCCATAATCTAATACGTCTTGATCTTGTGCTAACATCATCATTTGAATGAATATGCGTGCCCCCCAACTCCAACCAGTTTGATTCTGAGCTGCCATAAAAGCATTTGGGTCAGGTTGAGTTCGGCTCTGCTGCAAAACTTCATACTGCCCTTTAAAATCTAAGCCTTGGCAAGACGATACTTTTCCGGTGTCTTTATAATATTTTGATTTACTAAAATACGAATAGTAGTTCGTTGTAGAGTGCCCATCCCAACCGCTAAACCTAAATCGACCACGCTCTAAACCATGCCCTAACTCGTGAAGATCACCATGCCCTAATGGATGAAACGACCAATAGGCATCATACGGGTTTCCTGAACAACCATAGCCACAGTTAGCTTGGTCTGCGTTCATATGCTTTACAATGTCAATGGTTGCAATTTCCCAGCCCTTGTCTTCCCCGTATTGGTGTATTTCAGCAATTTCATCAATACCCGGCCCTTTAAAGCCTGCAAGTGCATGAGGAAAGTTATGTACATAACGCTCTGTGGCAAGAGCCATATCATGAGGCTGAGCCCAGTCAGCAGCACTGATAGACTCATTCATTTTGTCTAGTTTAGAGTGGACTTCAAATCCAGGTGTTACCAGTTCTGCCCAGTCAAACTTTCCTTCTTCAAGCTGTGCCACAAAACTATCGTTGTCCGCTTCACTTCGCCAAACCGGGTGTTGAGCAACATTTTCAAAACGCAACTCCACATCGATATCATTGGTATCAAAATGAACCTGTAATGTTCCACCATAGGCTGAAGTGAGATAAATCGTCTCTCCTGGTTTCACTGGATAGGTTACCGAGGTTAAAAATTTCGGCCGAGCGTAACCGTCATTGCCTGAAAACTCGTGTGTCGCGCCACTCCGCAATGTATTAAATGCAATAGACGTAGCCACTTCGTTACTGTCTAAGCGAGTCACCTTAATCGTCTCACCTGGCAATGCGTACACTCCAGCTGATCGAAAGTGTCTCTTGGACTCCAAGGCAATTGTTTTGGTGACGAGCGGTACGTTTTCAAAACTCTTGGTAGTAAAATTGCCTAGGCTTGGTTGCGCCGCGTTATACACGCGACTGTTGTAGGCCGCGTAATCACTGTAATAGGAGCGAAGAAAATCAATTCTCTCTGTCACGCTCTTACCCATTGGGTACTGAACGTCTTGACGATAATGATCAGCAAGTAGCAGCAACAGCTTTTCATATTCATAATCATCTGTTGCGAACAGGTCAACTTTCTTACTATCTAGCGACGTTAGGTGAGCACGTATGCTGTTTGCTGCAGTATAGAACTCTTCATCCATATTGGATTCATCAGGGCAAGATTTATCATCACAGGTACTCAAGTCAACTGTGAAACTGTCGTCTTTTAGTCTTTGTAAAAGCGCTTGTTGCTGGACAATATTATCCGGTATTTGATCAATCAGCTGTGTAGAATCCCAGTTCGATAAACCTAGCTTACGCCAATAGTTGTCACCAACGTAAGTCATGTGCATTTCTGAAAATAGCGCGTTACCTAAGTCCGTCATACCGCCATCAAGATGTAGGTATAACACCGGAATATTTTTACTGAACGCCAAACGTAACCCTGAAATCACATCTTCAATATCATCACCATCATTTAACTTTTGAGACAAAACGAGTAAGTCAGGGTTATTGGCTTCAAGACATTGACTTAATTTACTGCCATCACAAGCGTTGTCAGCGTTGAGGACCATAGAAGCATTAACATTGTCGATTAACCAGTTTCGTGTCGCTTGGTCATCAGGAAAGTAATGAGACTGATCAAGCTGAGCCAACACAACATTTTGTGGCGAGTCAGTACTAGAAGTCCACCTAACCAAGTTCTTCAACCAAGTATCCATCTCTTCGTTGACAGAATCAGGGAAGCGCTGCTTAGTTCGAAACGGGTTACTTGCCAATGCTGCATAGCGGCTGTCGTCTGACGTATAACCCGCAATACCAATGACAAGCTCTTGGTCGGAATACCCATCTTGCATCGCTTTATTGGATTTTAAGATGGCATCGTTAAAACCATAGGTAGGCAAGAGAATTGCCGAGTCATGTGTTGGATCCCAATGAAGATTGCGTAAAGGCTCTCCTTCAGAGTTTTGGGATAATGCTTGCTTAATATGATTGAAGTTCGAGTTGTATTGAGCAACTAATGCTCGGCTAGCATCAATAAACTCTTGAGAGTCCGTTACATGAGAAGCATCACCTGTGGACAATGCCTTTTGTACCGCGGTTTGTGGAGTTGGAGTAATGCCAGGATCACCATTTCCGTCACCTTCATTACCTTCCCCACCAGAACCACCAGAACCACCAGAACCA
>NZ_AJZD02000202.1 GCF_000272105.2 Vibrio splendidus 12E03 | reverse complement strand
CATGTGCCCCATATCGGTATGACCCAAAGGTAACGGTTGCGCATAGAGTTGCGTTTCGGCGTAAGACGTGGGAGTGCGCAGCGACACACCACTGCCTGACAATAAAAACTCGACGCCGTCTTTGATGCTCATTTTGCTCATCACGGGTAAGCGAGCTTCAATCGGCATGCCTAAGATGTCGGTCATTTGCTCACCGGCAGAGCGTTCAATGACATAACGTGAGGTCTGCACGCTGCTGCCCGATAATTCGGGGGCCGTGCGAATATTTAATGAGGGTGGCGGCGCCTTTACAAGCTCAGGCGGGGTTTGACACCCAGCCAATAAGCCTGCAAAAGACAGCATGAGCCAGCGCGTTTGCATATCATTCTCCTGACAATAAAAGACCTCGACACGCTAACAAAAAGGCAATAGAAAATACTCGATAGAAATAAATTATTTCTATCGAGTATTAATTTTTTCATTTGTGATATCATTGTTGGTTTTCTTAATTTACCACCCAAAGAAACAAGTAAAGATTTGATCTTACAGTAGAAACAAAAACGCCAGCTTATCGCTGGCGTTTGTCATTAAAAGACATGACGTCAATGTCCTGTGTTCATTGATACAGACACTCTCCTTTATCGTTCATAATACTGCCACATAATGAACAGTGACCTTGCTCATCCGGTAACACCTCCTCTTCTTGATATTTTTTGCAAGTCGGCCACTCAACCTCATCTCATTCAGGCTTTTGAACCGAAAAGGTAAAACCCAACACGCTACTAAACCAGTCGGTTTGATGGACATCAACCTCATGGTTTTTCACCTGCAGCTTTAACCGCTCCAGTTCTTGAAGGTGCGCGCGGCACTCGCTCTGAGAGTAAATCGAGAAGCCGAACTCTTTTGTCCACTTCACTACCGCTTCAACCACATCGAACGCAGCCTCTTGCGCTGATTGACTTTCCGTTATTTTGGCCAGTGCCATAGTGCCTTCATCGTCATACACATAGATAACCTGCATCAGCATTACCCTCCATAGTGAGAGAAATGCTCAAGCA
>NZ_AJZD02000201.1 GCF_000272105.2 Vibrio splendidus 12E03 | reverse complement strand
TGCGCTTTCTCGATACGTAACTTGGGCTTACGCATGAATCTTTTGAAGTTGGCATTGATTAAGCTTGGTTTGGACACAGGCATAAAGGATCAGGCGTTATTAGTCAGTACGCTCATGATAAACGAATTCACTTTATTATGCAGCAGAGCCAGTATAAGGGCGCTCACTAAAGCAACACTTCCTATTCGCTAAAATTTTCAAAGCCATGAATT
>NZ_AJZD02000200.1 GCF_000272105.2 Vibrio splendidus 12E03 | reverse complement strand
CGTGCGACCTGAAGTCGTATGAAGTGCTGTTCACCGCAACAAGTGTGAACCATCTGTATCACCAGATGACCCTAGGGTTCTGAATAAAGCAGCGAACCCGACAATGTAACGAAGTTCAGCCTTTGCTGAGCGGGAATGAATTCGTGAGAGGACGTTCCTCCTGATAACCACAATTGGGTGAGTGCTAGGGTGTTGGTATGATGAACGTAAGTGAATCCATTTAAGATGCGTTATACGTGGATCAGCGGAAGTGGTTAATACGCTGTGGCCAA
>NZ_AJZD02000199.1:10266-19591 GCF_000272105.2 Vibrio splendidus 12E03 | reverse complement strand
TTAATCCTTATAGGGTAAATGCCCTATTAATGATAAAAATTAAAATAAGGATTATTTATGAGACCATCTATTTCTATCAGTATGGTACTTGCAACGACAGTGGTTGGCTTCCAGTCCTATGCAAACAATATCGACACAGTAAACTCACGCTCTCTTTCGGAGAACGCCTCAGCACAAAAGCAATCTTTGGCGTTACAAATCAGCGAGCGTTATTCCGATCTTGAGCTTTCCCTAAAGGCTCAAATTTCAGAAAAGAACTTGTCCACGCCTGTCGATAAATTGAGCTCTACTCAGCCCTACTCTGCATTTTCAAGCAGGATGCAGAAAGCGGACCTTGGTTATCGCAAGATGAAAGGGATCAACAACTTCAGCGACTCTGTGTTAGAAATTCGCATGGCCGATGAAGCAATGATTGAAGCCTGGAAGAACGGCGAAAGCCCATTATTTGCGTTTGAACCATCAGGTGATGATTCGAATTGGCAATACATTGAAGCGTATGACGTGTACGGACAGGTTCATGAACTAGATGTGTACCAAATGCCAGACGTCCCAGTGTTTGTCGTTGATAGCAACGGTGCCGAAGAGCTCAAAGCAGGCTTAATGGCAATGCAGGCTGAAATGCAAAAGCTGGGTACTACAACGCAAATCAATACCGTTAGCGATACCAATGCCGACGAGAGTAAACCTCAAAAATCGTCTTTGATGAACAGGGCTCGTCGCTCGATGGCCTTGTCGGAACCTGAGCCGTTGAATACCACACAATTAACCAAAATCCGTTTAGCCGTCGACCAAGAACCTTGGATCTCTGGTAAAGCGGAAATCTACGCTATCGTGACGGGTGTCGATTCAAGTCGTTTAGAGCCCCAGATCGACCTCGTTGAGATGCCTTATCTGGACTACGACAAACAGACGTACTACCCGAACCAGACCGTCATCTTCTGGCCTCGCTACCGTTGGGGCGCTGCTGATATGATCTTAATGGAGCACGATGATGGCACAGACTACAAAGCGCTAGCAAAACTCTTAGTTCAAGCCGCAGAAGAGATACTGAAGATGATTCCTGATCCAGAAGTTCAGGGTTATGCGATTATCCCTCAGATCACAGGCAAGATTATCGACGTAATTCCTGATGGCGTATTAGTGAATGATGATGACTTCGTGGACGTGTATTACACCTTAATGCAAAACACTCCTTATGTTGATCGCCCGGGTGCTGGCGGTAATGCGGTTGCTTCGTTCACCCCTGTTACGATTTCACCGACAGAGTAAATCGTTCCTTGTTTAGTTAGGGCTTGATCACATAAGCCCTAACTCTTCAACATCAAAGGTGAGTAAATCATAAGAGACATACTGAGAAGCTAATTACAGGGAGTAATCGAACACGATGATGTCATCTAACAAAGGACGAAATACATCTTTCAGCGCATCATGCTCTGGGTGTGGAAGATAGTTCTGACGCCCCGCTTCATCTGCGAACGTCATTAAAACGGAATGGGTATAACCTTGGTTCTTGTTTTCTGGGCTATCATTTAACCCCCACTCTACTGAAGTTACCCCGTCAACCTTGTTTGGCATCGCTTCAAACAGCATCTTTAGTTTTTGAACCTCTGAAGCCTCTGCGTTTTCTTTAAACTTAATCAGTAGAATATGACGAATCATTCCCGTTTCTTTTTGAGTCATTCCTTGTCCTTTTCGAATCGTTCGCTTACTGGCTTGTAATGCTTAACCAACACCTAATAGCGATCTAGAGTTAGAGTTAGAGTTAGAGTTAGAGTTAGAGTTAGAGAACAAAATGCCACACGTTACACAACATGCCAAGGCTAGATCACTAGGTTTTATAAAACACTCCAAATCCCAAAACAAAAAATGCTGCACCCGAGGGCGCAGCATTTCTTATGACAATGATAGTAAGGTTAATACATTAATCTCGACGGCCATTCAACTGGATCGTTTGGTCTTTATCTACGTTCTTTTGGAATTGGATTCCGCCGTTAGACGCTTCATTTCTTCCTTCCAGTGTTAAGTCAGATTCAACACGCTCAGCCTTTACTTGATTACCCTCGCTTCTTGTCATATCGATGGTTCCTGTATAAGTTCCATCAGCAGCAAAAGCAGTATTCATTGAGATAGCCATCAAGCCTAGTGCGATTAACTTTTTCATACATCACCTCTTATGATTTTTTAATATTATATTTGTTTGGTTGTTGTGTTTCTTTGTTGAAATAACTTTAACAACCGAATATCAGCTTTTCGAGGAAAACCAATATTTACTAAATGGAAACTCGTTGATAAATCAAAGAAATAGTTCACATCTTGACGTTGTGCTGTCTTAAAAACTGGCAGTGATGATTATGATATTAGAGTCGGATGATCTTTAGGCTTTCACTGCGCCAAAGATCAGCATCGTTATCATCTAAGCAATTCGGAGTGCTTGTGGACTTCAATCTCGATATTCAGAATATCTTGGTCATCAAACGTATGTATGAGCTTCGTAATGTTGGACTGGTTGCGGAGTCGCTAGGAAAAACCTCTGGGGCGATCAGCAAGAACCTCTCAAAGTTAAAGTTGCAGCTCGACGATCCACTGTTCATTCAAACCAAAAATGGTTTTGAACCCACGACTTTTGTTGAAACCAACATCGAAAACTTTGAGCAGATACTCAGCAGTATCGAAGCCATAAAGCATCAAGTATTTTCGCCAGAGACTTACCAAGGCAATATCAAAATCTACGCGAATACTCTGTTCTGGGAACGCTTTGGTTCGAAGCTCTTATTTGCTCTGACTAAAGCGGCACCGCATGCTCGCTATTCATTTCTTAGATGGGGAAGCAACGCGAGGAACAGGCTCATCGACGGTGAGGAATCCATTGCAGTTCACTACTTTGATGAAACTTTGCCACAGTCGATTTCTCAAAAGGCGTTCGGGGAAGGAAAAGTGGTTTTCTTCGTGAGAGACGATCATCCAGCGCAAGACTTTGAATCGCTGGCCAACTATCCAATTGCTCTGTTTAAAACCCCTGGATGGAATGACAACAAATATCCGATCCTTGAGCGACTTAGAAACATAGGTTTTCAGATAAACCCTAAAGTAGAAGTTGACCACCCTGCAATGATTCATGATGTCGTACTTAAATCTGACTATTTTGGTATCACTCTCAATGGCAGCGTACCAGATGGATGTCGAAGTATTGATTTGCCGGAAAAGCTGACTATCGATGTCAGCTATGTAATGAGCTGCCGTCGCTCACAGAAAGACGCGCCTTTGAATCAGTGGTTATTCCAAATGTTGAAACCTACCCTGAAAAACAAACAAGCGTAGTTCAGCTTTTAGCGGGTTAACTGCTTAAAGGCCTAACTCCCCTACCATCCAATAAAGAAAAGGCTCCCGAGGGAGCCTTTGATTAGGGTTCTAGTGACTATTCGCTTATGTTTTTATTTTAAAATGCTTCTTCGAGCGTTTGTTCGTTCTTTTTTTCTGTTTGTTTCTCGCTGTTCTCTACCTCTTTCAAGCGCGCAGTGAAGTGTCTTAACACCGGCGGTTCGTAGGTAAAGTCGAGCCCTTTCACTTTCCCAGCATTCTCTTTTACTTTCTCGAATGCTTCGATAATGAAATCCATGTGGGTTTGTGTGTACGTCGCACGTGGAATGGTTAAGCGCAATAATTCTGCAGGACATGGATGTTGCTCGCCTGTGGTAGGATCGCGACCTTGCAGCAAGGAACCAATCTCAACCGCTCTGATACCCGCTACTTTATAGAGTTCGCACGCCAAAGCATGTGCTGGGAACTGACCAGCCGGAATATGAGGAAGCAGTTTACCCGCATCTACAAACGCAGCATGACCGCCGGCTTGCTGGCACACGATACCCATTGCTTCTAAGCCATCAACAAGGTATTGAACCTGACCAATACGGTACTCTAACCAATCTTGGCGCATGCCGTCATACAGGCCAACCGCAAGACGCTCCATCGCACCACCTTCTAAGCCACCATAGGTTGGGAAGCCCTCTTGAACTACACACAGTGTTCGACACTCTGTGTACACATCCATGAAAGAATCGTCTTTGAAGCACAACAAGCCACCCATTTGCACCATCGCATCTTTCTTAGCAGACATCGCTAAACCATCAGCGTATTTGTAAGACTCACGCGTGATTTGCTCGATTGTCCAATCTTGATAACCCGCTTCGCGCTGTTGAATGAAGAAGGCATTTTCAGCGTAGCGAGCAGAATCCATAATCACTGGAATATCGTACTTCTGAGCCACGTCATACACGGCTTTAAGGTTGGCAATAGAGACAGGCTGACCACCAGCCGAGTTACAAGTAATGGTGCTCACGATGTAAGGAACGTTGGCAGCGCCTGCTTCTAAGATCGCTTCTTCCAGTTTCACCACATCGAAGTTGCCTTTGAAATCAGCGTTCACTGAGGTATCAAACGCTTCTTTGGTATAAACGTTCTTCGCGACGCAACAGTTCACTTGAGTGTGGCCTTGCGTGGTATCGAAGAAGTAGTTCGATAAAGCGACCATTTTGCTGCGATCCAATCCCTTTTCCATTTCACGCTTCTTGATAAGAACAGGAATGTAAATCTGCTCTGCGCCACGCCCTTGGTGAGTAGGAATAGTCAGCTCATAGCCGAAGATATCTTTCACCGCATTCGACAGTGCATAGTAACTGCGACTGCCACTGTAGGCTTCATCACCCATCAACATCGCTGCTTGCATACGCTGTGTGATTGAACCCGTGCCGCTGTCTGTCAGCAAGTCGATAAACACGTCATCACTGTCGAGCAAAAATGGGTTCATACCAGCTTCGACAATGGCTTGTTCACGATAGGCGCGAGTTGTTCTTTTTACTGGCTCTACAACGCGAATACGAAACGGTTCTGGTAGATGTTTGAAGTTTTCCATAATAGTCCCTTTCAACAAATTCAGCCTAAGGTAAAAAAGCCAAATTCATTATTTTTAGATGTCACGAGTCATCACCATTAATTTAGTTTCACGCACGACCACTCTCGTGATAATTACGATAAAAATTAATAGCTCGAAATAGATTATTTAATCAATACGGATTGATTAGGTTCCAATTAATAATGACTAGGAGATAAGAACTGCATGCAACAAAACACAAAAATCGAACGCATGAGTTACGACATTTCTTAAAGACAAAATTAACAGGATTGGGCAAAGCTCAAGGCTCTGCTGGCGCGTGACGCCTAGAGGGTACTACTCTGAAGAAAGGTGGAACGAGAGCTGATGATCTAAAGTATACCAAGCTAACAAGGTTAGCCATGTTGTTGATTGCCATTTCAGATACATGTTCACAATATATCCCTACGTTGAAATCAAAGTGATCCGAAATTTAAATATAGTGCAATTGTTTTATAAATACAGCGAAAGAAAGTATAAATGTGATCAATATTTAGAATGGCAATTAAATACCATAGCGTGTCATATAAACTGTGAATCCCATCAGTTTATATACTATTAAACTAGTTCGTTGAGTTACTTAATAATATCGAATCTCTTTTAAACTCAATACTTATCTAATAAGGGGCGAAGATGGCTGTTTTCTAAAAAGCTCTCATCTAATAAAGCCAAGTACTAAAACTCGCCGATCTAGAATAACTAAGTTCTGATGAGCCTCAAGCCCCACCAGAACCGTATTCGCAGTGAATGACTTACTTTTTCTTCACAACTTGCTTGATGGCCATTTCAGCCAGTTTTGGTGTCGCTGCCTTCAGTGCACTTGGTGCTACCTTCTTACCGGCCTTCACTACTTTGTTCAGTTGGCCTTTAACCGACGTCCCTCTTTTCATGGCTTCTAAACGTTGGCGGTTTCTTTGCACATTATTAGCATCAGCTATGCCTTCGATTAGCATCTGCTTGAGTGCTTCTAAACCAAAAATCGTCTTTTCTGGTGCAATAGCGAGCGGCAACACGATATCAGACTGCAGCAATATATGGTTGTATTCGAGTGCTTGAGCAATGATCTTTGCTTTGGCCGATGTTGGGTTCTCTAAGTCATACGGAGGCTGCCACTCATCAACAGGCTTTAATCGGTCGACCTGATTCACAACCGAAACAACGATTGGCTTCTTGCGTGAGATGTTTTTAGGATCGTCATAGAAAGCATCAAACTTGCCCTTCAATTGCTTATCCAGTTCACGAGCCGATTGATTGGCTTTAAGCACCCATAGCACCACATCGGCTTGGGTCATCTCTTTAAGCATCAGAGCTTCGGTTTTGGCATTGCCATCAAGCCCTTGAAGATCAACAACGCGAACATCATTGTCGTCAACAAACGCGTTGTACACCGTTGAAGTGTCGGTTGATGGCAGCACATCCACTTCTGCAACCAACTCTTGCTTAAGGGCATTAGTCAGTGAGGATTTACCCGAGCTTGTTTGCCCCACCAGCACAATTCGTACGGGCTCTAATTCAGGAGCAAAGCGTTGTTCGTCGAGTTCAGAAACATCGGACGCTTTAAGTGCTTCATCTTCAATGCTGAAACGTCCGCTATAGAGATCAATCGCCACCGCCGCAACTTCATCTAATAAGGCTTGTTTAGCGGCGTATTGCATGTCATCAACCACACCTCTTGTCATTGAAGATGTCGCTTGCTCTCTACCTAAATCAGAAACAACTTTTAGCGGGTTCAAATAGAGGTTTTTGAGGTGGTTCCCCCAAATAGCGGCCTTAACGATCTTCTGCCCTAGCTCACCATATTTATCATAGGCTGCGTAGCCCGCCTTAATGTAAGAAACCTTGAGATACTCAATGCCCGGTATATGCTCTCGCACTACCAATTTGTAGCGTCGGCTTACCTCTTCGAACAGCTTTAGCCCTTCAGGAATCGAGAAATCGAGCGATTTCTTATCAAACTTTTTCGCCACAAACTCAAGTACCTCTAAACCCGTTTGGTCGAGGTTGCCCCACTCTATCTCGTTACTTAATTGCTGACGTACATAGTGTTTCGAGTCGTTCCAAATCAACAACTCAGCTTGCGACCATTCATCAGATGCTTTGACCATTGCATCATTGACTAACGCATCATTGATGTCAGCACTCTTAGGCGATGATTCGGCTTCACCCTCGCTTGCTGAATTAGCAGACGCATTGCTATAAGTTGGTTCGCGAGAAGAGCGGCTAGAAATGTATAAAGGAATGGTGAACACCAAGGTACTCACGGCAATGGCAATCGACATTTCGAGTAGGTAACCGTATTTGACCGCCAAGAACACACCAAAGCCCATCATGATAATGCTTGGGAAGATGGCCGAAATCAGGGCAATGCCCCAACGGCCGCTCGATAACACCGCCAGTAATCGAAATAGGTTTCTAATTTTCTTCATAGCCCGACGCCGCCTTTCCTTTTTTCAGGGATTCTTTGTAGATTTTCTGCATCTCTTGTTCAGACACTTCTTCACCTTTGTTCTTATGATAGAAGTAAAAACAAGCCGCGCGACCTAAACCATAAGAGGTGCCGAAACTTATTGCCGCTGCAGCCACCGCCCCTACCGTTTGACCATAAACTGGAATCAGCTTTATCAACTGTCGAGTGCCCAGCTTCATTCCGTATTGCAAAGCAAAGCTGCTTCCCAGAGTGCCTATCAACTCACTGAAGACTCTCTTGTTCCACTCGACACCATATTGATTCGCCAAGCTATGAAGCATTTTCGCCTGAATCGCAGGTACCGATACCAAACCAACCCCCGGAATCAGATCGCTCGCTGCGGCACTTCCTGCATACCAAAGCACTTCGTTTTCTACTTGATCAAAGTTGGCTTCTTCCTGTGTGGAATGCTCTTTGTCTTGCACCATCATTCCAATAACAGGAAGAATACTGGTCAGCTTTTCTAACAAGATGTCATAGTTGTAAATTAAGCCACTGTTATTGCTCGAGTCATCCGTTTCGAAATCCACCGCGACGGATTCAAAGCCCTTACCCCAAACTTTTTCTACTTGGTTGATGTTGAACTGAACCTGCCTTGCTCGGTCAGTTTCACTGGAAGACAACACCGCCGTATGAACAAGCAGCAAGTGTTTAATCTTCTTCTGTTTCTTAACCTGTTTCAGAGCAGCAAGCACGGTGGATTGTTCAGGTTCATCGACTTTCATCACCACGACTAAAGCATTACCTGCCTGACCAATCTCTTCTAGGTCTTCTTTCGCATCGTAATTCGCTTCACCCAAACCTCGAGTATCGAGAAATCGCATCACCGGTTTGTCTTGCGGAAACTCATACGACATCGCCGTCATGGTACATGGTGCAAATCCATTGCCGACTTCAACAGAAGAGTCACCCGTGACCGCTTGAATAAACGATGACTTGCCCGCGCCCGTTTTGCCCAACAGCCACAATGTAGGCAGATGTTTGCGCTGATATTCATGGGCCTGAGTCAAGTCTGGGTTCTTGCTCGGATTAATGAAGTCTTTTATTTGATCAAACATGTTTAGAGTAACGCTCACTTGATGTTGAGATTCGAGTTGATGACAAAGCAATACTGACTTATATAATCACAAATCATATTAAACTTATGTTTGTTCAGTCGCACAGGTTTACAATACCTAAACGCTTGTTTTTATTTGCGCGCTCATTTTTGATAGACGCTTTTTGATACGTGCGGGTATCATCGTATTGATTCACGCATCGAACGAACATTAACAAACACAGAGAGCTCAAAGAGAAGTATGGAACAAATTTATTTAGCTGGCGGTTGCTTGTGGGGTGTACAAGAATTTATTAAGTACGTTCCTGGTGTTATCAGCACAGAAGCCGGCCGTGCAAATGGAAGCGCCCAGCCAACAGAAAACAAGACGGCTCAAAGCGACGGCATACAAAGCGATTACAATGGCTACGCGGAGTGCGTACAAATTGAATTTGATCCAAGCATCACGTCAGTAACGATTTTGATGGAACACTTGTTTGAGATTATCGACCCTTACAGCGTCAATAAACAAGGTGTTGATGTCGGAGAGAAATACCGCACAGGCGTGTACAGCATTAATGCAGAACACTTAACCGAAGCTAAGCACTATATTTCTTCAAGAGATGATGCCGACCGTATCGCTGTTGAGGTGTTGCCATTGACCAATTATGTTGCCAGCAATGACATTCACCAGCATCACTTAAGTCACTTCCCTGAAGATCACCACTTATGTCATATCCCTTGGGAACTGCTGCATAAGTATAGATCACAGTAGTCTCGACGTAAGATTGAGATGGTCACGGCCTAAGATCGATAAAGCCTCAACAGACATTATCTGTTGAGGCTTTTTAAGTGTTATGGTCAGGACTGCTATCGTGAATTGATTTGATAGCTC
>NZ_AJZD02000199.1:0-10232 GCF_000272105.2 Vibrio splendidus 12E03 | reverse complement strand
ACCATTAAACCATTAAACCATTAAACCATTGACCTTTAGCCATTAGCCATTAGCCATTAACTAATAAATTACTTAGTCGTATTCTCAAGTACGTAGTCCGGACCCGCTGTTTCAGCCGTCACGACCGCAAGTTTAGACACGTCTGCGCCTTCACCTTGGTAAGCGTTAATACCGTTTTCTACAACAACTTTTGGCAGCTCAATCGAGTAGCCTTCGATCAGTTCAGAATCCGTTACTTGACCTACGTAAGTTTCGTCTGTGTAGGTTGCGCCAACTAATGGGAAGTCTTGCGTTGCACGTACACTTACAAACTCAGGTGACTGCGAGTTATCAACCACGTTGTGTTTAAACGCCACATCAACGCCCGCATAAATGCCTTCCACTTCTGCGTTGTCAAACAAACTTACACGGTGGCTTTGGTTGCCGTAAACAATGCCCCACTCAGTATCGACTAGAGAGTTGTTCTCGATGGTGATGTTTTTCGGTGTCCACTGCTTGTTCAGCTCTTTGCCTTTCACCGATTGATCTAACTGCTCACCATTCGCTACGTCGATGATGCCTGTGTTGATAACAATGCCGCCACGTAGGTCAGCGTTGCCTTCAATCAAGCCATCGCGGCCTCGAGTGTTTGCAATGTAGTTATTGCGGATCACATGGTCTTCATCGTAGATACGGACGCCGCCCGTTAGACGCTTTCCATTACCAAGAATCATGTTGTTCTCAACCGTGTTGCCTTTTCCGTGACGCAGTGAAATAAGCGCCGTGCTTTGGAAAATCGTATTGCCTGAGATCGTGTTGTCGCCCGACTTAATCGAGATAAGCTCACGCTCACCATCCATATCGATCATTAGGTTGTTCACGAACTTAGAACTTGAATCCCACTGTGAAGCTTTAGAATCACCAATACGGATCGCTTCCCAGCTGTTGCCGTTGTAACGAATCGCTTCTTTAATGTCGAATTCGTTGAACTGGTTAGGCTTTTGATCCATGAAGATGTTATTTGCGATCAGGTGGTTGTCAGCTGTGTCATCTTTTTGTACACCAATCAAAGTGCCGCGTTTTTGCTTACCTTCGAAACGGTTGTTGATGACTTTGCCGTCTTTACCCCATAGAGAAACCCAAAGGTACTTTGGATACTCAGAACGACGCTCGTCTGGCTCGTACGTGTAATCGTGGTTGAAGTAGTAGAATGTTGAGTTTTGAAGCGTATTGCCATTACCCATCATACGAACTGCACCAAAGCGTTCGTTAGGGCCGCCTTCAGTAAATACCAAGCCATCAAGCGTGATGTCATCGCCTTTCAGTTCAAACTGAATCAAGCCCGTGATCCACGCAGAACCTGCTTGCTCTGCCTTGATAGTGATATCATTCGCCGTGATCGTCACTTGACCTAAGTTCGCGTATTTACCGGCAGGAATCACCACTTCGTCGCCATCTTTTAGGTTTTCAAATTGTGCTTTAAGCGCAGCCACTTGTTCTTCTGAAGCAACGGCTAAAGTGTCGCCATCTACCTCAGTTAAGCGGTCACTGCTCAATAGGTAACTACGGTCGATTTCGCTAATAGCTGGCGCAGCTTGTTTAGCGACACTGACTACAGGTGCTGTTTTTTCTTGTGTTGTACACCCAGTTGCAAAAGCAAGCGTGAACGCGCTAATAATGCTTACCGATAATAGTTTTTTGTTCATCGTACATCTCACGTTAAATATTGGATTATAAAAATGACGACCACCCGTTCAGGTGGCCGTGATGTTATTTAGGATGCGTATTAAATTAGCCTTCGGCTGGAGTCACTTCGTCTTGTTGCTCGACTTTGTCATCGACTGCTTTAACAAGTAACAGACCGACGGAGAATACAATCAAGCCACATAGAACGAACACCATGCGTCCCCACATTGGGTTAGGCAGTACGAACATTGTCATTACGCCCACACCCGCAACTGCGATAAGTGAACCCAACATACGACGTTGCTTGTTATCCAGTTTCTTCTGCTCGTTACTTTCAGCAACCAATGGTGTCGCTAGGTTGTTGAAGAACTTGTCTACGTCTTTCTCACGGTGCTCAGCAAGAGGCTTGTAGAACAGAGTAGATAGTACGAAGAAGCCAGCAGTAAATACGATATGACCAATAAGGCCGATAGCCACTTTCAGGTCAGCCCACTCACGGCCTGTTAGCTCGTTTAGACCGAACCAGTTTTGAATCATGTCAGCCGTGATAACGAAACCAACGAAGTAAGAAACCACACCACCGACAACTAGCGTGCCCCAGCCTGCCCAATCCGGTGTTTTACGGATGAAGAAGCCACAGAATGCTGGAATTGTCATTGGGAAGCCGATCAATGCGCCCACGTACATCATGGTGTCGAAAAGGCTCAGACCTTTAAGAGAGTTGATGAACAGAGCAACCAAGATGATCGCGATACCGAAGAAGGTAGACGTTAGTTTAGAAACAACCATTAGCTCTTTCTCTGTCGCTTTAGGACGAAGAATCGGCTCGTAGAAGTTCTTAACGAAGATACCTGAGTTACGGTTTAGACCTGAGTCCATTGAAGACATAGTTGCTGCGAACATAGCGGCAATCAAAAGACCAACCATACCTGCAGGCATGTATTCTTGAACGAAGTAAAGGTAAGCGAAGTCAGCGGCTTTGCTGCCAGCGTCAGGGTAAGCTGCTGCTAAATCAACACCTTGACCTGCCATGAACCAAGAAGGCATGAACCAGATGATTGGACCAAGCGTCATTAGTACACAAGCAAGTAGAGCTGCTTTACGTGCGTTATTTGAATCTTTCGCAGCAAGGTAGCGGTAAGAGTTAAGCATGTTGTTGGTGATGCTGAACTGCTTTAAGAAGATGAACACAGCCCAGATGCTGAAGATGCTCATGTAGTTCAGGTTATCACCCGTAATGAATGAATCTGTTGGGAAGTCATTAACGATCTGCGTAACGCCGCCACCGTGGTAAATCGCAACCACAGCACACGTCACCGTTACCGCCATGATGATAACCATCTGCATAAAGTCAGATGCGATTACCGCCCAAGAGCCACCTGTTACTGACATTACTAGTACAACCAGACCCGTTAGGACAATCGTCGTTGTCATATCAAAGCCGAAGATACCTGATGCGATGATCGCAAGACCGTTCAACCAGATACCTGCAGAGATAACGCTGTTTGGCATGCCAGACCAAGTAAATACTTGCTCATTCACCTTACCGAAACGCATACGAATCGCTTCAATTACCGTCACAACGCGCAGTTGGCGGAACTTCGGAGCGAAGTAAAGATAGTTCATTAGGTAACCGAATGCGTTCGCGATGAAGATAATCGCCACGGCAAAACCATCGGTAAAGGCTTTACCTGCTGCACCAGTAAATGTCCAAGCACTGAACTGGGTCATAAATGCGGTTGCACCTACCATCCACCACAGCATATTACCTCCCCCACGGAAGTAATCACTTGTCGTACTTGTAAACGTTCGGAACATCCATCCTATCGCAATTAAGAATAGGAAGTAGATGCCAACTATCAGGGTATTGAGTTCCATCGTTAGACCTTTTATTTATGTTTTTTTGTTGAGGTCACTATAGATAGATGGCAAGTATATTTGTACTACAATAATCCAGATGCGTGACAATGATCTTACAGTCTGACACTTAATTAATCATACAAGTGATCGAGTTCAAAGTTGCACCACCTAGGAGCGCAATTCCTCAAGTCAGTGCAGTTATCCGCACTAAATTTCGACCAAAACCCCGAAAGACATGAACAAAGTCTCTAAAAGTCGAAGAGTCATCGTTAAAAACTATTATTCGTCACGATCAAAGCTCAAAGAAGAACAGTAAAAATATCGTTAGATATAATTTATAAAAATAAATCAAACCAATCTTATTTGTAGTACAAATAAGATTGAGAATTTGCTTTTAAAAGTTCCCTATATTAGGTAGCCAATAATGAAAACTTGAAAACCACTATTAGATACTGACAGGGATACACGGAAGTGAAATGCTTTTAACACACCCGTTACACTTTCCCCCGTCCAATAAAAAGGTGTCATTATGAAGAAATACGTTCCAATCTTAATTGCTCTTAGTACGGTATCTTCTATGAGCTATGCAGCAACACCACGTGAAGATGCTGTTGACTACTTACAGATGCGTAAAGGCGTGGCTTACCAAGTAAACCATTCAAAACCTTTCACTGGTCAATTTGAAGAGAAGTTCGATAACGGCCAAGTCGCGACCCAAGCTCAGTTTGCCGATGGCTTAGAACTTGGGCTAGAAACTAACTGGTATCCGAATGGCCAAGTCGCTTCTAAAGTGAATTACGTAAAAGGTGAACTGCAAGGCAAAGCTGAAACCTGGTATCCAAACGGACAGAAAAAAGCAGAACTCAATTATAAAGACAATGAACTATCAGGCACCGCCTCTCGCTGGTATCCCAATGGGGAACAAAGCCTGACAGCTGAATACAGCGACGGACAAAAAGATGGATTGGTAACGGACTACTACCCGAACGGTAATAAGGCCAGCCAAGCGAAGTTTGATGAAGGTGAAGTCGCGAACGGAAAACTTACTCGCTGGAATACTAACGGTGACAAGATTGAAGAACTGACCTTTAAAGACCACAAAGTCACCTCTAAACAGGTGTGGATGCCTACAGAAAGCTAAGCATCAAGAACGGCTCTCACAGAGCTCTTTGATATGGCTAAACGCCTGCTGTTAAAGTCAGCAGTTACGCATCTGAAACTAAGCAACAAGAGAAGAGAAACGAACATTCATGTGACCAAGCGTGAATGTTCGTGGCTTTGATGCTGTAACAGACTCACTTGAGCGTGCTGTCATCAACCTAAAAGCCTATTCTTAAGCCGCGGTTTACACGCTTATTGAGCCTCAAACGACTCTCTACTCAAATTTCAAATAAAAAAAACGCTCATGTTGCCTGTATCAACATGAACGCAAGGGTAGATCTTCGACTACCATCTCCTACCTTTCTAGATGAAAGCAGAAGTTATAATTAGAATAGTTGGGAGCAATAATCAAAATGCTTTCGCAAGCACTTCAACGATTTCTTCTTTGTCGCTGATGAGAACAACGGGTAACTATTCGAACCCTGTTCATTCCTATCAAGCTCGTACTCATATAGCAGGCTATGTCACTGCCTTGCCTACTACATTTCAAACCTTCTCTGATTGAGCTTTAAATCACCTCAAGTAAATGCCTTATGTTCTTAAAGCGATTGGATTTAATCCATTTAGCTTCAAGACCATTCTTACTTATTCGGCTTCACACCGTCAGTTCATGCAATCAACACAGCAAAGTTATGTGTTGCTACAGAAAGTTAGTAAATAATAATGTATTACAAATGAAAATAACATCTAAAGATTCAATTTTTTGCTGTAGCGCACATTTATTGACGAACAAAACTCTTCAAAATCATTATCAACAGGCAAATAAAATATTAAAAATCATAAACTTATTAACACAGTTCAACTTTGTAACCCTTTGTTAATAGTGGTTTTGTCCTAACAACACGATCTAATTCACAGATCATCACGCCTCGGATCGTTAGTATATTTGTATTATTTAAATGCAAATCTAGAGTTGAGGAAAAACTTAATAACCTCAATCACTGGATGCAATGAAAGCTAGAACTACTCTATTTGGCTTGAGACTAAAGCCATTATTAAACCTATAAATATGGGACTAATACCATGAATAAAACTAAAATCGTGATTGCTGTGGCATCTGTATTAACTGCTGGCTCTGTATCAGCGGCGTCTTTCGATGTAAGACACGAATACAAAAGTCATACAGATCAACACGCTACCCGTGTAAAGCTTGGCGATAGCATTGGCAACTTCCTTGTAGATATCGAAGCAAAATTCAAGGGAGAAGACGGTAAATTCATGGAAGATTTGAAGAACAATGGTTGGGAGCTTGGTCTAAATTACCGTCATGTACTTAACGATAACTGGACAATGACTTACGGTATGCCAATTGAAGGTCGTGAATCTGGCGTTACATACAAGCCTCAAGTTCGTGCAACATACAAAGTGGATAGCGTTGATGGCCTGAGCCTAAGTGCTCGTTACCGTTACGATATGAGACAGAACACTAGCGCAACTGAGTACCAGGTCGACGATAATGATGAAATTGTCGGTATTGAGAAAAACATTGAAAACCAACGCCGTCACCGTCTAACGGCAAACGTTAACTACTCAATGGAAAACTGGCGCTTTGGTTTTGAAGGTAACTACTACAAAGCTGATGGCTACGATATCTACGACAACGATGATACTAACTACGAGTTAAACGCAAGCATTCGCCATATTATGGGTCAATGGGCACCATATGTAGAGTTTGGTGATGTGAGCACTTCAGCAGAGAAAGCAACTCGCGAACTACGTAGCCGTGTTGGTCTAACTTACAGCTTCTAATCGATAGCTACATGAATAATCTAAGATAATTACTGTCCTAATTTTCTAAGACCTAAACAAAAGCCAGCTTAATCGCTGGCTTTTTTTCCTTTAAAATCAGTAAAGTAAGAGCCGCGCACTTGCAGCTCTTTTTCCTAGTGACTAATCCGATAGAGAAAGGCAACGGTCACATTATCGTTAGGCACAACTCGCTTCTGCTGAGCCAAAAACAATTCCGCTGTCGAAACGGCATCGGCTAATGCATTGTGGCTGTTGTACTCAGGAAGCCCGTACCTTTCGCGAGTCCCTGCCAGAGTTAAATCGACTTCTTCATGATTGCTGATCGCTTTCTCCATGCTTTTCTCAATACACAAGGTATCAAGCCAAAGCAGAGGAATCGCTCGTAAACCGTAGCAGCGAAGAAGGTATTGGCTAATGAACTTCTCTTCGACCACACAAGCGTGCGCGACAATGATCTTGCCTTTTGCTGCTTCGAAAAATGTCAGCATCGCATCATGAATAGACGCGCCCTCTTCCAACATTTGCGGCGTAATATGGTTAATCACGGCGGTTTCAGCGTTGATCTGCGAATCGTTATTCAGATAAATATGTTTGGCGGACGCTAAGTCTATTCGCCCCTTGACCACATCGACCCAACCCATGGACAAAATCAGATCTTGTTCGCTGTCTAGACCCGTGGTCTCAAGATCCAACACGATATAGTCACTGTCTTTGGCCAAGTCCGTCATTTCAGGGCAAGGCTGATCTACGAGATCATGTAACGCTTCTGGCAACTTAACCGTTCCCAGATATTGCTTACGTTTACGTTTAATTCGCTCAAGCGGATGAAAGTAATTTAAAAACGATTTCATTAACGTGCTCCGAAACGAATTTTCGCCGCTTCTTGAAGGTCAGCAATGATCCTAAAGGCATCTTTCAAGTGTTTACGTTCAAAGCTACCAAAGCTATCTGGGTTGATGTTGTTGTCAGGCACATCCCCGTTCTTCAACGCTTCAAGTTGATGTCCAAAACGGAAAGAGAGAATGAACTGGTAAGCACCCAGAATGTTCTTGAATGCATCGTCGCTCAGCATGCCTTTTTCATTGGCAGCAGCGAAACGTTCGTCTGTCGCCGACAAATCGCACTCGACAGCAAGACCATAAATACGCGCTAAGTCGATAATCAAGTTGATCGCGTACTTCTTCACATTCAGCGTTTTCTTATTCTCACCTGACTTCTCAAGCACTAAGCTATTGAAGATGCCAAGTGGCGGGTTGGTATTGACCGCGTCTTTCACTAGTGTGCTTAAAAACTCACGGTTACCGCGAATATTGCTGTGTAACTCATCGCGAAGAATACCTTCGAACTCACTGTTGCCGTAGATAGTACGAATTTCTAGGAACACACTGATATTAAGCAAGCGTTCGTACTCTGGGTTAGCCACCCACTTCTTGTAGTAGTGCTTCCATACACTGAGTGGCTGACACCATTTTGGCGTCGCAGCCATGAATTTACCTGGACATAATGGGTAATGACAGCTTGCTAAGCCGTTGGTCACCATCATCGCTAAGTGTTTGAAGTAAATACGGTCACTGTCGGTTGCATCGTCAGCAAGAACAATCGCGCTGTCTTGGTCCGACAACATGTGCACTTCATTACGTGCGTGCGATCCGGCTACGATCCAAGAGAAATCACACGGTGGTGGGCCTAACTTATCAATCGCTATTTGAATCAATCGACGGGTGTAGGCGTCCATAATCATGGTCATTACCTTGCCGACGGTTTCAGGCGCCACTTTACCTTCCACCAGCGCTTCAAAAATAGCTTGTCGCTCTGAGGTGAACGAAGACATGGTTTTCACGCTGCCCGCGTATTTGATTTTCTCGATCAAGAAGATCGCTTGAACACGGTGGTTTTGAACCAAGTGAGACGTAGTCAGAAGGCCAACAACTTTGTTCTCTTTCACTACAGGAAGGTTACGAATGTTGAATTGCATCATGATAGACGCCGCATGCAACACAAGGTCATCCGGTTTTACAGTGAGTGGCGAATGCGTCATTACTTCAGAGATTAAATTTTCTGTGCTAACACCGTGCGCAATCACGCGTTTGGTCATATCACGGTCAGTGATCAGACCAACAATGGTTTCACCTTCATAGATCACGGCACAAGGTGAGCGTTGATGAAGCATTTCAACCGCAACCGACTGGATGGTTTGCTCAGACTTAACAATCGCAACCTGCCCGCTTGCTACTTCTTCGACTTTACGAATGAATAGGCCTTTCTCTTTATTTGACCAAACCACATCCAGTGCCGACTTCAAGCGAACCTGCGCCTGTGAAGCAAAGTGTTCTGCGCAACTTGGAAAGGCTTTGAAAAGCGTTTGAAGTGCCGAGTGTGGAATCACATAAAGTAAGGTGTTTTCTATTGCGACAGCTCTATAGCCTTTTTCATCGTTGACTTCAGAATCTAAGAACGTAAAGCCGAACAAATCTTCACTGCCTAGACGAGCACGAAGCACACCATCCGATTTTCGTTGCTCCATAGAGCCCGTTCGAATGATATAGAGCGATTTTTCCTTCCCCGACTCACACAAATCAACCACATCTCCCTTACCGAGATAAGTAATTTGAACGTTAGAGGCAAGTTCGCGAAGTGCTTGTTTAGGGATCTTATCGAATGGGTCGATTTGACCTATGAATTGAAGAATATTTGGCAGTAGAGACTGGGGCATAATCACACTCACAATAATTTAATTAGTATTATTATATAACTTAAAATACTAGTTACTAGTGATTTTAATAAAACGGTAAATAATAGATTAAATATTGGACACCGGTCAGGTTTTCATCAAATTTAAATACAAAAAAAGCACGTATTGAACGTGCTTTTTAGGTGTCAGTTTGTTTTAACTAAGATTTTTAGATCATTATCTTTCTAAAAGCAAAGTCTTGTTAAAACTAAAGCTTTTTAAAACAATCAGCTAGCCACGGGTAATCTGTGGTTCGTTTCCAACAAGTGACTTGCAGACGCTTGGCGCGCTTTGTCACTGTTACCTGCCATAATTGCTTCATAAATTTGGCGGTGTTCGTTAATACACGTACTTCCCTCTTCAGAAGAGTGAGAAATAAAGTTAACAAACATCGTCGTCAAGATATTACCAAACGGCAGGTAGAAGTCGTTGCCCGTTGCGTTGAAAATCAGGCTGTGGAACTTCATATCAATATCTAGCCAACGCTCTTGATCAAGCGTTTCTTCGCTAGAAATTTCTACCATTTGTTGGAAAATACCAGACAACTCAATGCGTTGTTCTGCACTCGCGAACTGAGCAGCTAAAGCACACGCTTCTGGTTCAATCGCGCGGCGTAAACCCAAAAACTGATGACAGAATTGGTCTGTATCGGCCAAACCGTCCATCCATTCGATCAATTGTGGATCTAAGAAGTTCCAGAATGCACGGTCAACAACGCGAGTACCGATCTTAGGACGAGATTCTAATAGGCCTTTTGAAGTCAGAAGCTTAACCGCTTCTCTTAATGCTGTTCTACTGATACCAAATTGCTCACACAGAGCCATCTCACCAGGGATAATAGAACCTTGAGGCAAATTGCCCGACAAAATACCACGGGCGATTTCACGTGCAACTTGCACATGAAGGCTTCGCTTAGAGCCTGAAATAGAATTGAAAGAGCCAGCCATGTGTCTACTTACTGATTAGATATGTATTATTTAACTCGGACTATAGCACTGATTTATATCTGCACCAACTCAGTATAAGAATAACGTGAGGTCAATCCTGATATAGTCTAGAGCAATAT
>NZ_AJZD02000198.1 GCF_000272105.2 Vibrio splendidus 12E03 | reverse complement strand
GAGGTGGCATTATAGAGATTTCGATCACACTGGCAAGCCCTTTTTTAAGTTTTTCTTACTTTTTTGATTGTTCGAGCGTTTTTTGTTCAAAACACGCTATTTTCACTAGTATTCCCCTTAATTAAGGACTTAAGGTGGCTATATAAAGGAGGATTTATGAGTTCAATACGCAGTTACAAAGGTATATCACCCCAGATCGGGCAAGGTGTCTATATAGATACAAGTTCGGTACTGGTTGGTGATATCAAAATCGGTGATGACTCTAGTGTATGGCCTTTGGTTGCAGCTCGAGGGGATGTGAACCACATACATATAGGCGATAGAACCAATATCCAAGATGGTAGTGTTCTGCATGTTACCCACAAGAATGCAGAAAACCCTGAGGGTTATCCTCTATTAATAGGTAATGATGTCACTATCGGTCATAAAGTCATGCTGCATGGCTGCACTATTAAGGATCGCGTACTCGTAGGTATGGGAGCTATTGTGCTGGATGGTGTGGTTATCGAACAAGAAGTGATAATTGGTGCGGGAAGCTTGGTTCCACCTAACAAGGTACTTGAGAGCGGTTACCTATATGTAGGAAGCCCCGTTAAGCAAGCACGCCTATTAAATGATAAAGAACGTGCTTTCTTGCAGAAGTCGGCTGACAACTATGTCCAGAATAAAAACGACTATCTAGACTCTGTGCTTCCTGTTTAAAGTGCTTTGATCTGAATTCGATTAGAGGAGTCATACTCCTCTTCTTCTATTAGCTCTTCTGCTAATTCTTCAATATCAAAACGAAGCTCAGAAAATATAGACAGCGCTTGTTTTCCTTCTTCTATATCTTTACCAGCCAATTGAGACAACTCTTCAATAGACACAACACATTCGATCAACGCACCAGACTGTTGTGCTGGGAAAACAATAGACTGACTTTCTTGATCCCAATCTTGGATGTCAGGGAATAAGATTGATTGATTCATTTTTATAATTACCTTGTTACATCTCTAGATTTCTACGTAGCTCTCTTAAGATCTGCTTGGTTCCCGGACGAAGACCACGCCATAGCATGAAGCTCTCTGCAGCCTGACCCACCAGCATACCTAAACCATCATAAGCAGCATGAACACCATTATCTAACGCCCACTGATTAAATACTGTCGTTCCAGATCCGTAGACCATGTCATAGACGGCGCTATTTGTATTAAAGATGACATCGGAAACTTCAGGGAGCTGACCACTTAGACCTGATGACGTGGAGTTAATGATGACATCAAAGCCTTCGTTCACATCACTTAGTCCCATTCCTTTGACATTGCCGTTTGAAGAAAACATCTCAGCTAGGAGTTCAGCTTTGGAACTGGTTCGGTTAGCAACCACCAATTGTTGTGGTTTTTGATCAAGAAGGGGCTGAATTACACCTCTTGCTGCACCACCAGCACCTAGCAAGAGAACTCGAGCACCCTCTAATACCACTTGATGCTGAAGTAAGTCTTGAACGAGACCCTCGCCATCAGTGTTATCACCGATGATCTCTCCGTCATCTAATTTCTTCAATGTATTAACGGCACCAGCTAATTGAGCCCTTTCCGTTAGGCGGTTGGCAAACTGATAAGCATCTTCTTTAAATGGCGCAGTGACATTACACCCTCTACCACCTTCGCTAAAAAAAGCTTTAGCCGCGGTAATGAATTGACCTTGTTCTGGCTGCAGTGCTGTATAGGTAAGTTGTTGATTGGTTTGGCGAGCAAATAATGTGTGAATGAATGGCGATTTGCTTTGCCCAATAGGGTTACCGAAAACGGCATAACGATCTACTTGCTGTGTCATATCCTTACCTAACAGAAATAATAAAAAGGGTCATCTATATAGATGACCCTATCACTATCCCTATAAGGAAGGAAGAGCTACCAAACTCGCGGTTTTAGGTAGTCACTATAAAGCAGAGCTTCTGGTGACCCGGCTTGTGGTTCGTAACGGTATTCCCAACGAGCCAATGGCGGCATAGACATCAAGATAGACTCTGTACGACCACCGCTTTGTAGACCAAATAGGGTGCCACGGTCATACACTAGGTTAAATTCAACATAACGGCCACGACGGTATAGTTGGAAGTCACGCTCACGTTCGCCATAAGGTGTCTCTTTGCGACGCTCGACAATAGGCAAGTACGCCGCAGCAAAGCCTTCACCGACCGCCTGCATGTAAGCAAAGCTTTTATCGAAACCCCACTCATTTAAGTCATCAAAGAACAGACCACCAACACCGCGCGTTTCATCACGGTGAGGCAAGTAGAAGTATTTATCACACCACTCTTTGTGCTCTTGATACACGTTATCACCAAATGGTGCGCACAGATCTTTGGCGGTTTGATGCCAAGACTGGCAATCTTCATCTACTGGATAGAATGGCGTTAAATCAAAACCACCACCGAACCACCAGATAGGGTCTTCCCCTTCCTTTTCGGCAATAAAGAATCGTACGTTGGCGTGTGAGGTTGGGATATAAGGGTTTTTAGGGTGGATAACTAACGATACACCCATCGCTTCAAACTTACGTCCAGCTAATTCAGGGCGGTGAGCGGTTGCTGAAGCCGGCATTGCCTTACCTGCAACGTGAGAAAAATTAACACCACCTTGCTCAAAGACCGCACCGTTGGTCATCACACGAGTGCGACCACCGCCACCGAGGCGATCGCCAGGTTCACGCTCCCATGCATCCTCTTCAAACAGTGCAGTACCATCAGCTTGCTCAAGCTGCTGGCAAATCGAATCTTGTAGGCTCAGTAAAAACTGTTTTACTGCTTCTTTATCAATTGCTGACATCTTTCTTCCTCTGCAGGGTTTAACCCTGTCTTAATATTTTCGACGTTTTTGCATCTCTAATTTCGCTTGGCTTCTCACGACCACCCGTTTGACCTTCTAAAATAGCCACCAAATGTTGACCCAGTTGCTGTTGAACTTCTTCAGTCGTCATACAAGGCGGTTCACCTGTCAGGTTAGCACTAGTCGAGGTTAACGGCTTGCCGAACTCATTACACATTCTTTGAACCAAAGGGTGATCCGTCACTCGTACCGCGATGGAATCAAACTGGCCACTGACCCAATCAGTCACTTTACTGCTGGTTGGCATTATCCAAGTCACAGGTCCCGGCCATGTTGCTTTTACGGTCGCTAACTGTGCTTCCGTCAACTGGCTTTCATCAATATAGGGCAGCAACTGCTCGTAACTCGCAGCAATTAGGATCAACCCTTTCTCCATCGGCCGCTGTTTTAAATCGAGCAATTTCTTAATGGCTTGTGGATTATCGGGATCACAACCGACCCCAAAAACGCCTTCAGTCGGGTAAGCAATGACTTCACCTTGTTGTAATGCCTGCAAAGTATGTTGAAAGTTATCCAAGGGTTGCCTCATTAATTCTGTTATCGAACTCGCTAAGTGTACAAATTATCATTCACTGTGACTAAAGCTATTTGTTTATAAAATGTATCAATTAACAACTTAGACCGACGCAAACGTTTTCCTTAAGCCATTTTACCCGTATAATGCGCGCAAAATATCTAATCACTAATTAAATCGTACCTGAAGGAGTTTGAGATGACTGTCGGTATTATCATGGGTTCTAAATCTGATTGGCCAACAATGAAGCTAGCTGCAGAAATGTTGGATCAGTTTGGCGTGGCGTACGAAACAAAAGTGGTTTCTGCTCACCGCACACCTCAGTTGCTTGCTGACTACGCAACCAGTGCGAAAGAGCGCGGTATTAAAGTGATTATTGCGGGTGCTGGCGGTGCTGCGCATCTTCCGGGCATGGCTGCAGCTTTCACAAGCGTACCTGTTTTAGGTGTTCCTGTTCAGTCTAAAGCACTGAAAGGCATGGACTCACTGCTTTCTATCGTACAAATGCCAAAAGGTATCGCGGTAGGTACTCTGGCTATCGGTGAAGCTGGTGCTGCTAACGCTGGCATCCTAGCCGCTCAAATCATTGGTACACACAATGAAGAAGTGATGGCGAAAGTAGAAGCGTTCCGCTCTGAGCAAACAGAAACGGTTCTTGCTAATCCAAACCCTGCAGAGGACTAATTCCCATGCATGTTCTTGTGTTAGGCGCGGGCCAACTTGCTCGCATGATGTCCCTAGCTGGGGCACCGCTGAATATTGAAATTTCTGCTTTTGATGTTGGCAGCAAAAATATTGTTCACCCATTAACGCAAGCAATTCTAGGCAACGGCTTAGACAATGCGATTGAGCGTGCGGACGTCATTACTGCAGAGTTCGAACATATCCCTCACGACGTGCTTGAGGTATGTGAGCGCAGCGGTAAGTTCTTACCGACAACAGAAGCAATCAAAGCTGGCGGTGACCGTCGTCTTGAAAAAGCCCTGTTAGACGAAGCAAACGTGAAAAATGCTAAGTACTACGTGATTAACTCTCGCGAAGACTTTGACGCTGCGATTGCTCACGTAGGCTTGCCAATGGTCTTGAAGAGCACACTTGGCGGCTACGATGGCAAAGGCCAGTGGCGCTTAAAGACATTAGACAATGTTGACGCGACTTGGACAGAAATGGCTGAGTGCATTGCAGCAACAGACAACCAAGCGATTGTGGCTGAAGAGTTCGTTCCGTTTGACCGCGAAGTATCACTGGTTGGTGCTCGTGGCACTAATGGCGAGATTCAAGTGTACCCACTGGCTGAAAATGTTCACACCGATGGCGTGTTGAGCTTATCGACAGCGATTGATGACATTGAACTGCAAGAGCAAGCAAAAACCATGTTCACCGCTGTTGCAGAACGTTTGGATTACGTTGGCGTGCTAGCGTTAGAGTTCTTTGATGTTAAAGGTTCACTGCTGGTTAATGAGATTGCACCACGCGTTCATAACTCTGGCCACTGGACACAGCAAGGCGCTGAAACTTGTCAGTTTGAGAACCACCTACGTGCTGTGTGTGGTATGCCACTAGGCAGTACTAAGCTGATTCGCCCAACCGCAATGATCAACATTCTTGGTGAAGATACCCTACCTGAGGCTATTCTGGCTCAAGGTGGCTGTCATGTTCATTGGTATGGCAAAGAGAAGCGTGCAGGTCGTAAGATGGGCCACATTAACGTGAGCGCTGACTACAACGCAGAGCTGCAAAGAGCGTTGTGCTCATTGGCTGATATTCTTGATAAGCAAGCCTACCCTGCTGTGCATGAGTTTGCTGAGCAAATGAAGTAAGCCCTACGTTGACTTATTGATATAAAAATGGCGCTCAGTGAGCGCCGTTTTTTTCTATAACATCAGGTTATTGAGATTGAATGTGGTGACACTTGCGATCAGCACATTGTTTCTTGGTTCCATTGGCTGTTTTCTTCTCAAGTAACAACGGAAACTGACACTCTTCACAACGACCGATAATAGGTGGTTGGTTTACTGCGAACTTACACTTAGGGTAGTTATCACAAGCATAGAAGGTTTTGCCATAGCGAGATTTACGCTCAACCAAATGGCCTCTGCCACACTCAGGGCAAGCAACAAGTGGCTGCTCTTCAGCTTGTTCTTTGGGTTGGTCCAAAGATTCGATGTGATTACACGTTGGGTAGCTGCTACAACCAATGAACATCCCAAAGCGGCCTTGCCTTAATACCAATTCGTTTTGGCATTTAGGACACGGCACACCCAGCTCTTTCACCACGTGTCCATCGTTTTGATGCAACGGCTTGATGTAATCACAGCTAGGATACTGCTTACAGCCTAAAAATGGGCCATGCTTGCCATGGCGAAGCTGAAGATCTCCACCACACTGTGGGCATGGTTCATGCTCTAATGCATGTTCATGTGCTGAAAAAAGCTGATTATCAATCTTACTACTCATGACAAGCCTGTATTAATGCAAGATACCTTGCTCTTTGGTGTACAACAGCTCTTCCATTTGCGTGTAAGCACTTTCATTACCCGGTACATTAAATAGCACCATTAAGATAATCCATTTCAGATCATCCAATTCAAATTCGTTTGTCTCAAGTCCCATCACACGATCAATCACCATTTCACGAATCTCTGTCGTGAGTACGTTGATCTGTTCAAGAAACAGTAAGAAACCTCGACACTCCATATTAATACGTGAAATTTCTCGACTGGTATAAATACGCATCGAGGTATTGGAACACACACTAATCGCCGCTTGGTTGTCAGTATCTTGCAGTGCCGCAAGATCTTCTAACCAATGGAGGGCCTTATAAATATCGTCTTGGTGAAACCCTGCTCGAAGAAGCTCATCTTCAAGTTCGTCTTGATCCACCTGCAATTCAGAATCGCTATGGATGTAGGTTTCAAACAAGTACATCAGTATGTCCATCATCATAGCTTAGCCTCTCCCCTTTCGAATATAGCCACCGGAAACTGCAACAACATGCCCTGAGAGCTCAAGCTCTAAAAGCTGCATCATGACTTCATGCACAGGTATATGGGTTCTCTGTGCCAAAATATCAACGGGTGTCGCCTCTAATCCTACGTTAGCTAACAGCTGTGGAAATGGCAATTGTTCATTTTCACCCTCATTCTGCGTAGGTTCGAATAAGCTCGGCTGTTGATCTATAGACCAGTTTAACAGACTCTTTATTTCAATCAGAACATCTTGAGCATTTTGCACTAAACATGCTCCAGCTTTAATGAGACTGTTACCTCCACGACTGGTTGGGCTATGAATTGAACCGGGCAACGCAAACACTTCTCGACCTTGCTCCATCGCATATCGAGCCGTAATCAAAGAGCCACTCTTCTCAGCCGCTTCAACCACCAAGGTTCCTAACGACAGACCACTTATAATACGGTTACGACGGGGAAAATGTTCAGGTCTTGGTTTAGCACTAGGTCGAAACTCTGAAATCAGCGCGCCATTCTCACAGATTCTATCGGCTAGGGTTCGGTGTCGTGCTGGGTAAATGGAGTCCAAACCGGAACCCAACACTGCAAAAGTTTCCCCTCCTTTATCTAGAGCACCATCATGAGCATAGCCATCGATACCTAAAGCTAAGCCACTGGTGACAATCAAACCGTTTTGGACGAACTCTTTGGCGAAAGACTTCGCGGTCTGTAGCCCTTCGAGACTGGCATTGCGACTGCCGACCATGGCGATTTGAGGTTCAATCAGCTTTTCAACGTGACCTCTAACGAAAAGCACGCTCGGCGCAGAGGCGATCTCGTTGAGCAGTTTGGGATAATGCGAGCAATTCGGGGTAATGATGTGATGGTTGGGTTGTCTTGCTTGCCACGCTAGGCAAGCCTCCACTTCTCTTGGGGCTTGCTCTCTTAAATAGGAGATTTGCTTAGCTGACAAGCCAATCGCTTGCAGTTGCTGGCTTGAGTAGCCAACAATATTAAAAGGAGAATCAATGCTCAGCAGTCGAGAAAGTCGCTTGCCACCCAATTGCGGTACAAAACTTAGAGTTAGCCAAGCACTCAGTTGTTGCTCATTCACTCGGTGCCCTTAATCTCTTCCGTCAAAGCAAGATCCAAAGGCGATACAGCCAGAATGTCATTACTAACAGGCTTAGAGCTTTGAGTGATCAACGCGAGGCTAAAATACTCATAGGGACGAATGACCATCAAGCTACCCAGTGAGGTACTTGGCAATTGCACCTTATCGCTCGCCGCAGACTCTTTATAACTGTATTCACCTTGCTTACCAAACACCACCGCACCGCTTTCGCTGAGCGTAAACATAGAGCCTTGGCGAAGGTTATCCTGTGAACCTTTGTTGATCACTACCACCTGATTCTTCGCGCTGTATTGGCTGCCATCTAATGAGCCCAAGATGTTAGCAAACTGACCCGCCGCACTAGGTGCAGGATAAAAAGTGGTAGAGAGCTTCACCTGATCAACACCAAGTTCTGGTAGCACAAGGTCATTAAGCAGTACCTCTTGCAGTTGAGTGTTTATCTGCAAGCTGCTGAACTCAGCATCCACCTCTTTTAAGCGCGCAGTGGCAACCAAACGCAACGAGGTCATAGTCGCTTGGGGTTGCTGTCGTTGGTAGGTTTCAACGGCGCGGTAGATACCCCACTTTTTATGCTGCTGGTTACCTGAGATAAATAACCGGTCTGCACCCGATAAGAAACGTTTACCATCACTGGTTCCTAATACTCGTTGTGCCGATTGGATATCTTGCTGCTCTACCAAGCGATCAGACTGTAAATAAGGCAGAACCAGCCCCTCATTGACGGTAGGTACTGCTTTCTTCTCAGAGACACGAATCTTAGGGCTAAGTTTGATAACGGGCTTGAGGCTCAATACAGGCTCGCCATTAATCCAAACCAAAGACAGTTTATCTCCGGGGTAAATGAGATGAGGATTTTCTATCTCTGGGTTCACTTGCCATAACCTTGGCCACAACCATGGACTATCGAGATACATCGCAGAGATATCCCACAAAGTATCCCCCTTAACCACCACATACGCCTCGGGTGCGCCCTGTTTAATGGTTAAAGGTTGCTCACTATTTTCAGCCGTAGCGGCGAACGAAATCGAGGCACAAATAAGAGATAAAGCAGGGAATAAATGACGCATGACCTAGGTTCCTTGGTCTGAATATATGACATCTGATTGGAGAATTACCTTCAGGATGCTGTCATTTGACCTCTAAAATGTCTAGAATTGAGCCAACAAGGTTTAAGCTGTTTCGGCACAGTTCAATATTTCGAGTGTATATGTCTGTATTACAAGTATTAACATTACCAGATGATCGTCTACGTACCGTGGCGAAACCGGTAAAAGAAGTTACCCCAGAGATTCAAAAGTTCGTTGATGACATGATTGAAACCATGTACGACGAAGAAGGTATCGGCCTTGCGGCAACGCAAGTAGATTTCCACCAGCGCATCGTTGTTATCGATATTTCAGAGACGCGTGATGAGCCTATGGTTCTGATCAACCCTGAAATCACCGAAAAACGCGGCGAAGATGGTATCGAAGAAGGCTGCCTATCTGTACCAGGCGCTCGAGCTCTAGTACCTCGCGCTGCAGAAGTAACGGTTAAAGCATTGGACCGTGACGGCAACGAATTCACATTCGACGCTGATGACCTTCTGGCTATCTGTGTTCAGCACGAACTTGACCACCTAGAAGGCAAGTTGTTTGTTGATTACCTATCGCCACTAAAGCGTAAACGTATCCAAGATAAGCTAGCGAAGATTAAACGTTTCAACGAGAAACAGGGTTAATCACCGCTGCTATTACTAAATTAGAAGGAAGCCTACCTTGAGTCAGTCTTTAAGAATTGTCTTCGCAGGTACTCCGGATTTCGCCGCCCGTCACTTGGCGGCGTTGTTGTCTTCGGAGCATGAAGTTATTGCTGTTTACACACAGCCAGATCGTCCAGCAGGCCGCGGTAAAAAACTGACTGCGAGCCCAGTAAAAAACATCGCACTTGAAAACAATATTCCGGTTTACCAACCAGAAAACTTCAAGTCAGATGAAGCTAAGCAAGATCTAGCGGATTTGAATGCTGACATCATGGTTGTTGTAGCGTACGGCTTATTGCTTCCACAAGTGGTTTTAGATACGCCTCGCTTAGGTTGTATCAACGTGCATGGTTCTATCTTGCCGCGCTGGCGTGGTGCTGCTCCAATTCAACGCTCTATCTGGGCGGGTGATAAAGAGACTGGCGTGACGATCATGCAGATGGATATCGGCCTAGACACGGGTGACATGCTAAGCATTGCTACGTTACCAATTGAAGCGAAAGATACCAGCGCTTCAATGTATGAAAAGCTAGCTGACCTTGGCCCTGATGCGCTTGTTGAATATTTGTCTGACATCGCTTCTGGTAAAGCGGTGGCTGAAAAGCAAGACGACGAACTTGCTAACTACGCGAAGAAGCTAAGTAAAGAAGAAGCGCGTATCAACTGGAGTGATGACGCGGCTCATATTGAGCGCTGCGTTCGTGCCTTCAACCCATGGCCAATGAGCCACTTTGAAGCTGCGGAAAACAGCATCAAAGTATGGCAAAGCCGTGTGGCAGAGCAAACCTCTGATAAGCCTGCAGGTACTATTCTGCAAGCCGATAAAACGGGTATCTACGTAGCAACAGGACAAGGTGTACTTGTTCTTGAACAGCTGCAAGTGCCAGGTAAAAAAGCCATGTCAGTTCAGGATATCTTGAACTCTCGTGCAAGCTGGTTTGAAGTTGGAACTCAACTTTCTTAACCGCTTTTAAAGCTGCGATAAGCGCAGCTTAGAAAACCTTTACGAGGGCAGAGATGCCCTCATGTATTCAAATAAATATTCGGTACCCCTCATGAATGTTCGCGCTGCTGCTGCAAATGTCCTATTTCAAGTTGTCGATAAAGGCCACTCTCTATCACACGCTCTCCCTGCGGCTCAAAAAACGATCCGCCCGCGAGACCATGCTCTATTGCAAGAGATTTGCTACGGCGCACTTCGTTACCTGCCTCGTCTAGAGTCAATCGCTAACGAACTGATGGAAAACCCGCTTAAAGGTAAAAAGCGTGTATTCCACCACCTTATTTTGGTGGGCATTTACCAACTGAGCTTCATGCGTATTCCTTCGCACGCTGCCGTTGCGGAAACCGTTGAGGGCACCAAAACACTGCGTGGTCCAAGCCTAAGTGGTTTGATCAACGCGGTATTACGTAGCTACCTACGTGACCAAGAAGAGCTGGATGAGAAAGCGGTTAGCCACAATGCGGGCAAATATGGCCACCCAAGCTGGATTCTAAAAATGCTTCAAGAAAGCTACCCAGATCAATGGGAGCAACTGGTTGAAGCAAACAACAGCAAGGCACCAATGTGGCTGCGCGTAAACCGCCAACACCACACGCGTGACGAGTACGTTGAACTGCTTAAAAACGAAAACATTGAATACACACTGCACCCAGAAGCGGCGGATGCCATAAAATTAGCCGCACCTTGTGATGTGACTTTACTACCGGGCTTCGACAGAGGCTGGGTATCAGTGCAAGACGCAGCGGCTCAGCTTTCTGTAGATTACCTCACACCAAAAGATGGTGAACTAATCCTAGATTGTTGTGCAGCGCCAGGCGGTAAAACCGCACACATTCTTGAGCACACCAATGACACTGAAGTGGTTGCCATTGACTGTGATATTAAACGACTAGACCGTGTTTACGATAACCTTGAACGCCTACAACTGCGTGCCGACGTAATTTGTGGCGATGCTCGCTACCCTGAAGAGTGGTGGATGGGCGATAAGTTTGACCGTATCCTACTTGATGCGCCTTGTTCAGCGACGGGTGTAATCCGCCGTCACCCTGACATCAAGTGGCTACGCCGTGCATCTGATATTGATGCACTCGCTGAACTACAAAGTGAGATCATGGATGCAATGTGGCGTCAGCTAAAAGAAGGCGGCACCATGGTTTACGCGACATGCTCAATCACACCGCAAGAAAACGTTCTGCAAGTGAAAGCTTTCCTAGAGCGTACCGAGAACGCAACGCTAGTTGGGTCTGATATCGAAAATCCGGGGCGTCAAATACTGCCTGGTGAAGAAGATATGGATGGCTTCTACTACGCAGTTCTAGTAAAACAGGCATAACAATTAACAGCGGCTAAGAATTTTATTTCTTAGCCGCTGTTTCTTTCTAGTGCATTATCGAAGCAAAATGCGTGCACTTGAATTACAACGGCAAAAATAAGAGAAAGGCTATGAAGATCATTATCCTAGGTGCTGGACAAGTAGGCGGTACCCTTGCTGAAAACCTAGTAGGTGAAAACAATGACATCACGATCGTCGACCGTAATGCCGACCGACTGCGTGAACTTCAAGACAAATACGACCTTAGGGTTGTAAACGGCTATGCCAGCCATCCGAACACACTACGTGAAGCGGGTGCACAAGATGCCGACATGTTGGTTGCCGTAACCAACATGGATGAAACCAACATGGCCGCATGTCAGGTTGCCTTCTCTCTTTTCAACACGCCAAACCGAATTGCCCGTATTCGTTCTCCAGAATATCTGGAAGAGAAAGAAGCGCTGTTCAAATCAGGCGCTATCCCTGTCGATCACCTGATCGCACCGGAAGAACTGGTCACCAGCTATATCGAACGTTTGATTCAATACCCAGGCGCACTACAAGTGGTGAGCTTCGCAGAACAGAAAGTGAGCCTAGTGGCGGTAAAAGCCTACTACGGTGGTCCACTGGTTGGTAATGCCCTATCTGCTTTACGTGAGCACATGCCACACATCGATACTCGTGTTGCGGCTATCTTCCGTCAAGGTCGCCCTATTCGCCCACAAGGCACCACCATCATTGAAGCCGATGATGAAGTGTTCTTTGTAGCGGCAAGTAACCATATCCGCTCAGTGATGAGTGAGCTGCAACGCCTAGAGAAACCGTACCGCCGCATCATGATTGTTGGTGGTGGTAACATTGGTGCAAGCTTGGCGAAACGCCTTGAACAGAGCTACAGCATCAAGCTTATTGAGCGCAGCTACACTCGTGCAGAGAAGCTGTCTGAAGAGTTAGAAAACACCATCGTATTCTGTGGTGACGCAGCAGACCAAGAGCTGCTAACTGAAGAGAACATCGATCAGGTTGATGTGTTCATTGCCCTAACCAATGAAGATGAAACCAACATCATGTCAGCAATGCTGGCTAAGCGAATGGGTGCCAAGAAGGTAATGGTACTGATTCAACGTGGTGCTTACGTCGACCTTGTTCAGGGAGGTGTGATTGATATTGCTATCTCTCCACAACAAGCGACCATTTCTGCGCTGCTTACTCATGTTCGTCGTGCTGATATTGTAAACGTATCCTCTCTACGCCGTGGCGCTGCAGAGGCGATCGAAGCGATTGCTCACGGTGACGAAACCACATCTAAAGTCGTTGGCCGAGCAATTGGCGACATAAAACTACCACCGGGCACGACTATTGGTGCGATTGTTCGCGGGGAAGAGGTACTGATCGCGCACGATAGAACCGTAATCGAACAGGATGACCACGTAGTTATGTTCCTAGTGGACAAGAAATACGTACCTGATGTTGAGTCTCTATTCCAACCGAGCCCGTTCTTCTTATAGCCTTGTTCTCGTAAGCTTCTTCTCACAACCTTCTAGTGAGAACGAAGCTCCGACACAAAGCGATGGTCTATTAAGCTATGGTCAACTTTCGTCCGATATTATTAGTGATAGGGTTAGTGTTATCAAAACTCGCCCTTTTCATGTACATCCCCACATTGGTTGCCTTCTTTACTGGCACCGGTGGCTTCCTCGAGTTTGGTCAATCGGTGGTGATCACGCACATTGTGGCGTTCATCTGCTTGAGTTTAGGCCGTTCAGCTAAGTTCCGACTTGGGGTACGGGACATGTTCCTGATCACCTCTCTGGTGTGGACGATTGCCAGTGCCTTCGCCGCGCTGCCATTTGTGTTCATCAACCATATCAGCTTCACTGACGCCTACTTTGAAACCATGTCTGGTATTACTACGACAGGTTCCACGGTACTGAGTGGCTTAGACAGCATGGCACCAAGCATTCTGCTGTGGCGCTCTATATTGCAGTGGCTCGGCGGCATCGGTTTCATCGTAATGGCGGTAGCGGTACTGCCAATGCTCAACGTTGGTGGTATGCGCCTATTCCAAACCGAATCATCCGATTGGTCAGATAAAAGCAGCCCAAGAGCAAAAACGGTCGCCAAGAACATCGTAGCGGTTTATCTGGTATTAACTGGCTTATGCTTAGTGAGCTACCTATTTGCGGGCATGAGTGTCTTTGATGCCATCAACCACTCATTCACCACACTATCGACTGGCGGTTACTCGACCTCAGATGGCTCTATGAACCACTTCTCAAATAGCGCTCATTGGGTAGGCACCGTGTTCATGTTCTTAGGTGGGCTACCATTCCTACTTTTTGTCAGTGCGCTACGCGGTAGAAAGCTCTCTATCCTCTACAAAGATGCCCAAGTGAGAGGCTTCGCTTACCTATTCTTAGTCACCAGTGCTGTGATATCCACATGGCTGGTGGTCAGAGATGGCTACACAGTATTGGATGCTATGCGTGTTTCGATGTTCAACATCGTGTCGGTTGTGACAACCACAGGTTTTGGCTTGGAAGATTTCACAGCGTGGGGCGCACTGCCAACCACATTGTTTGCCTTCCTGATGATGGCGGGTGCTTGTTCTGGTTCAACTTCTGGTGGTATCAAAATCTTCCGCTTCCAGATAGCGATGACTATGCTTCACAAACAGATGATGAAGTTGATTCACCCGTCAGGTGTGTTTGTTCAACGCTATAACCAACGCCCTGTCAGTGACGACATCGTGCGTTCGTTAGTAGCGTTTGGTTTGATGTTCTTTATTACGATCATCTTAATCGCTGGCGGCTTGAGTGCGATGGGGTTAGACCCAATCACCAGTATCTCAGGCGCTATTACTGCGGTAGCTAACGTTGGTCCAGGTATGGGCAGCGTGATCGGCCCTACGGGTAACTTTGCTCCCCTACCAGATGCCGCTAAGTGGTTATTAAGCCTTGGTATGTTGATGGGAAGGCTTGAGATACTGACGCTGATCGTTCTATTCTTCCCAGCCTTCTGGCGACGCTAATTGCACGAATATTTAAGGAAACAGACATGAAATCATACCTACTTATCGCAAGCGCACTGCTGAGCAGTTCAGCCTTCGCCGACCAAATGGTTACTCTTCAAGATGGAAAACAGATACTGCTGAAAGACGACTTTACATGGCAGTACGTGGCACAGGAGCAAGCGGAGGAGGTAGCGACAACATCAGCGATCGCTGTGCCTGTCGCTGCAGCACCTGTTGTAGCGGTTCCAGTTGCGACCAACGTGCGTGGTACGACGATTGTCGTTGATAGCAAAAAGCCAAGCTTGCAACTATCTCAATCCGGGGTAGATGTAGTGCTAGGCGCGAGCCACTATGAAGGTGGTGAGCTGATTATCCCAACCGCGATTACCAACCAAAGCACACAAGCCGTGATCTTAGTGTCGGTAAAACTCGGTCTGTATTCAGCGAGCGGTGAATTGTTAGAAGAGAAAACCGTAGCCGTTTGGAAATCAATTAAGCGTATGGCAGATACCTACCTTCGACCAAAAACAGATGCCGAAGGTACTTCTATCAAGCTAGCGGTTGAACAGTACCCTGAGTACCAAATCAAAGCTGAAATCGTTGAAGTACTGACTCGCTAAACCGGAGTCACATACAGATAGATAGCGAAGAAATGGCAAGCGCAGCCCGCCAACACAAACAAGTGCCAGATGGCATGATTGTAAGGGATGCGTTTTGCCACGTAGAAAATCACACCCAACGAGTAAATCACACCACCAAGAGCTAGTAGTACCAAACCACCCATCTCGATATTCATCGCCAGTTGATAAACCACAATCAGCGACAACCAACCCATCGCCAAGTAAGTCACCAATGACAAACGCTTAAATCGGTACACGAAAGCAATCTTCATAATGATGCCCACCAACGCGATTCCCCAAATCACCGCCATCAAGCCCATCGCTAATGGTGTTCTTAAACTCACCAATAAAAATGGCGTGTAGCTTCCTGCGATCAGTAAGTAGATCGCACAGTGATCGAGGGTTTTCAGTAGGCGTTTAGTCTTTTCTGTGGTGATCGAGTGATAAAGCGTCGAAGCGAGAAAGAGTAGGATAATACTGCTGCCATATACCGCCATGCTCGCAATAGTCAACATGTCGGCTTGATGGTCAAACGCACGAATCAGTAGCAGGATTAAACCAACCACGCCAAGCACAACACCCAAGCCATGGGTTATCGCATTGGCGCGTTCTTCGATGTCACTGTATTCGCTCGCCGATGATGCAGACATGATTATCCTACTAGAGTAAATGTTCGATTTGCCTAGTATTGCACATTAAGCTTACACGTGTAAGCTTAAATTTTTATGACATCTCTTGTGACATTAATAACAACGCCAAAACTGTGTGATGAAGCTAAGGTCTCTAAAGCTAAAGAACCAAAGAGCTAACTAAGAAGCGTTGTCTAGATACTCAAGCACCATCTTGCCTGCATCTTGTGGTGACGTATCCAATGGCACACTCAATTGACGCTGCAGCTGGCCAATGCCTAATAAGCTCGCCAACATACCTTTTGCACCATCACGATTACGGTCTATCTCAAACCACAACTTAAGCTCGGTTTCATCACGATGAGCCACCACTTCCAGCTCACGCCAGCGACCATGATATGGACCAGTGGTAGGAACAAACTCAAACTCTTGAACAAATGGCAGTTCAAAGCCTTCTACCGCTTCACACTCAACTTGGCGAATGCGTAAGCCTTGAGCTTCAAGTTCATTAAAAATGCCATCGAGAAGTGCATCTGGGCGAACCGTTAAAATATCCTTATCCGATGGGTCTATCGCCATCGCAATGTCTAATCCGGTTTCAAGCCATACTTTTGAATCGCCGATCGTCACTGGGGTATTCAACGGAACATCAAATTCGCACTCGAAATCACGGGTTTCACCCGGCTGAATAACAAAGGCATACGGTAGGCTCCATTTGGCCAACGAGTATGTCTGGTGCATTCGACGTTTTTGACCGCCCTCTTGTCTCTGCGAATTCATGGTGACTTCTTTGACATAACGACAGCACAGATTGAGATCGATGTTGTCGATCTCCTGTGGTTGAGCGCCACCATACACATGCACAATAATGCTCGCCTTTTGCCCTGGATAAAGCACTTCCTGTTGCAATACAGAATCCACCTTGGCAGACCCAATACCAAAACTTGCTAACGTTTTCTTTAAGAACGACATATGCACCTCCTTTAAAGCATCATCTTAAGCCTGAAAGAGGTTCAAACTCAAATATACTGCTCACACTATTTTAGCTCTAATATCGTCTATTTATCACTCAGGCGTCGATCGATAAGTTAGATAGTGATAATCTAAGCCTTGATATGCATGCATATCATTATCCTGATTTATTATTCGGATTGGCGAAAGCCAGACGAGCGACTCTTCAAGAAATTGAGGCGGACCTCATGGTAAATCAGGCCATTAGATTGGCAATGGATATGCCTGACCGTTAGGTAAATGAATGCGCCCAACAGCTGTCAGGTTCTCGCACACCAACCGTAGTGCGATGCGTCGTCGTAGTGGCTTTGTTGCTGCTCCAACGGCAAAGAAATTGGCTCCAACAATGACTTTAGTTGAGAAGACTGCTTTATTAGCACCGACTACAACAAAAGTAATTAAAGCCGCTTAACAAAAAGCGCAGTTTTTACTGCGCTTTTTTCTTGCCTCTTTCCCTGCTCCAAATGCGTTTACACATTGGTATTCCCGACCCGATTTGATACCTTAGCCACAAATCATTATAAAATTTGTGGAGAATAAAGTATGAAGTGTCACCGCATAGAAGAACTGCTGGAACTGATGGAGCCTGAGTGGCAGAAAGATCAAGAACTTAACTTGTTAGAGTTCATCATCAAGCTATCAAAAGAAGCCGGCTACGAAGGTAAACTTGAAGAGCTGACTGACGATGTTCTTATCTATCACCTAAAAATGCGCAACAGCGAGAAAGATGAAATGATCCCGGGTCTTAAAAAAGACCAAGAAGATGATTTCAAAACCGCAATTCTAAAAGCGCGCGGCATCCTATAATTACCTCAATGCTCAACAGCGTAATTGCCGTATAGATAAATTTCTCAATTTTAAAAAGCGACCACTCGGTCGCTTTTTTGTTTCTGTTCGCTATTTTTTCGTCACAACTGTTATGACTTTTGTTGTTAAAGGTTGATAGCGTTAAAGAAATGAGAACAAGATTGTCGCTATAATCGCCACCCATAAGAATCTTCTAAAATAATAAGAGTAAGTGCGATATCTACTCACGCATCAAGCTCAATTTCTACAGGTTCTCTAAACCACACTTTAAAGTAATGTCGTCTTGCTCGATTTAACCGAGCAAACCAGCCACAAAAAGGATAGTCCATGAGTCAGGATAAAATCGATATCAAAGATGTGACTCCTAAAACCTTTAACCCGAAGACACATAAAGGTAATGGAGATCGATTTAACCCAAGTAACCGAATCTACGTTCGAGAAAGCAAAGGTAAATTCCAACAATTACGTCGCTACGGTGGTTGGTTCTTACTTTTACTTTTTGCACTTATTCCGTGGATTCCATTTGGTGAGCGACAAGCGATCTTGCTCGATATCGGTAGCCAACAGTTCAACTTCTTTGGCACAACCTTATACCCACAAGATCTGACTCTGCTCGCGATCCTCTTCATGATTGCCGCATTCGGCCTGTTTTTTATCACCACCTTTTTAGGCCGTGTGTGGTGTGGTTACCTTTGCCCTCAAACCGTGTGGACCTTCATGTACATCTGGTTTGAAGAGAAACTTGAAGGCGCAGCTAACAAACGAAGAAAACAAGATTCCGGCAAACTGACCACCAATCTAATAGTCAGAAAAACCCTCAAACACATTGCGTGGTGGGCGATTGCGATTGCGACGGGCTTAACCTTTGTTGGTTACTTCATCCCAATCAAAGAGTTAGTGGTTGGCTTCTTTACCTTTAACTCGTCTTTCTGGCCTGTGTTTTGGGTACTGTTCTTTGCTGGATGTACTTATGCCAATGCGGGTTGGATGCGTTCAATTGTTTGTCTGCACATGTGTCCTTACGCACGTTTCCAGTCGGCAATGTTCGATAAAGATACCTTCATTGTTGGTTACAACACAGAACGTGGTGAAAGCCGTGGCCCTCGATCTCGTAAAGCCGATCCAAAAGAGCTTGGTCTAGGCGACTGTATTGACTGTAATCTGTGTGTACAAGTGTGCCCTACGGGAATTGATATCCGTGATGGTTTGCAATACGAGTGTATTAACTGCGGCGCGTGTATCGATGCCTGTGATAAAACCATGGATCGTATGGGCTACGAGAAAGGCCTGATCAATTACACTACCGAGCATAGACTTGAAGGTCACTCGACCAAGGTAATGCGTCCTAAGCTATTGGGCTATGGCGCCATCTTGATCGTGATGCTGGGCTTGTTCTTCGCCCAAATCGCGAGCGTTGATCCTGCCGGACTAAGTGTTCTGCGTGACAGAAACCAGCTGTTCAGAGTCAATAACCAAGGGCTGGTTGAAAACACCTACACCTTGAAAGTGATCAACAAGACTCAACAAGAGCAAGAGTACAAACTCGATGTTAGCGGACTGCCCGACTCTATCTGGTATGGCAAACAGACGATTACTGTCGATCCAGGCGAGGTTTTGAACCTACCTATCAGTTTAGGCGCCGACCCAGAAAAACTGAGCTCACCAGTTTCGACAATTCAGTTTATACTCTCGGATAATGAAGAGTTTACGATGGAAGTCGAAAGCCGCTTTATCAAGAAGCTCTGATACCCGCACCTTAGTGCTTGGTATAACAACCCAATAAATGGAAAAAGGCTCAGTAATGAGCCTTTTGATTAACTTTAAGTCATTGTTTTTAAATTAAAATAAAAACAATAAAACCACAAAATGACCACAACAAAAAGCCCACTAGCAATAGTGGGCTTTCTTTTTAACTCTTTGGAGCACTCCCCCAAAGCAACGAAGTATCATTTCCTAACAAGCCAGCCACATAATCTATACCACCATGCTTAACGGTAAGAAACACACCGCTATACGTACCATTCATTGAAGCTTGAGCACATGACACAGCGTTTGCGTTGTTTACATTGAAATACGCGCCATTACGCACAAGGGTTCCTGTGATTGTACAAATACCATTTACAGTAAAAGAGCTATCAGCATTGATTGTCCATGTACTACCATCACTAAGGTTTGTATGAGTACCTACAATCTCAGATAGTTGCAAAGAATCAGACGTTTTATCCATTGAGTACGCTAGATTGCTTCCATTAAAAACCGCAGTCAGTGACACAGAATTACCCGTAAAATTAGCAGTCATTTCCTGACTACTACTTTTAAGGAAACTTGATGCATCAGCGTACGTTACGCCCTTAGTTTTCATCTGCTTTTCTGTCGTGATTGCACTATCAGTAAAGTAAACACCATTATTCGCAAAATCACCCACCACCAAATTATTAGCAGAACGCGAAGAGTCGACTACCATCACAGCTAAGTCCGCTGTATTGACATAAATCCCACTGCCTGAAAATGGACTAGTACTACTAGGGGTAGAACTTCCACCGCCCCCACCACCACAACCGACTAGTGATACAGACGCTATTAAACCAACTATTAAGCCTTTATTTTTCATTTGTTCATTATCCCTATTTGCATATGCGCACAAAATAGTATCAAACAAAAACAATAAAGCCCACTTAGGTTAGTGGGCTTTATAAAACTAAAAGACTTTAGTTTCCAATCGGATAAGTCGGTTGTTATGTCGCCAGAATATAGCAACGATAATTAACATCGAGGGAGGTAAACCCATTGACGTGAGATACTGTAATAATTCAACCATATTACTTAAACTCGTTTCGGAAGGCTTCCCACAACCCCATAGCTAACGGTACAACCGTACCAATTAGACCACCATATTGCACACCCGCATCCGTAACTGTAGCGGTTAATAACTCAGGATGTCCCGCAGCTAGTGCAACACCCGCCCCCACTAATGCTATGCCTTTTTTCGTTGATGGTTGCTCAAGGTCAATACTCAGCTTCTCTTTTAGAAATGCTTTCATAGTAGTTTATTTCCTTTTAAATACTTGATTGCGTAGGCAGCGAGAACGCCACCTACTACGGTAATTGCTATTTTCTTGCAGTCTTCTTTGGTCATGCCATGGCAACCCCTTCACGTGCCATATTCAAGCCGTAATAATTACCGACTTCTTTACGGCTCATTGCATGTAATAGCTTGGCTAGCTGTTCGTTGTTGTTCACATCGACA
>NZ_AJZD02000197.1 GCF_000272105.2 Vibrio splendidus 12E03 | reverse complement strand
GTTGCCTTGCTTGACCTGTTTCCAGTGTTGGATTGCCTCTTCATCAATCCAAAATGTCAGTGAACCACGATTGATTAAAGCTTGGTTATATTGCTTCCAGTTAGTTGTTTTGTAGCGAGGCTTGGCCATTGGTCTAAGTACTTGAGTAAACTTAGCTGATCAGATCGTAGGTTAATGATTTAGTTCCCTGATTTAGGAAACAAAGCC
>NZ_AJZD02000196.1 GCF_000272105.2 Vibrio splendidus 12E03 | reverse complement strand
CCTCTGCTCTACCGACTGAGCTATCCGGGCGACGAGGTGTATTAAACGTGTTTTCGCGTTCTGGGTCAACATTAAATTGCAAAAAAAGTATTGTTTGATGTTTTTCTATACTTAGTGGGTTGTTTTTGTTCATTTGGGGCAAAAAACCTAGGTCTAGCATGCTCTAAAAGATAGTAAAAGTACGGTTAACTACACTGAATGGGCGTCGAAATAAAAAAAGCACGTATGAAAACGTGCTTTTATATTTAAGAATTTTGCTGAGAGTTTAGTGTTTTACTTCAAACCTATTAACCCAAGCTTCTAATTCGTTAGAAAGAGAGGCGAGTGTTTGAGTGCTGTTATGACTTTCTGTTACAACATTGCTCAGTTGGTTACCGCTCTCTTCGATCATATTGATACGCTTCGATATATCATCACTCACCTGGGTCTGTTCAGCGGCGGCTGTCGCGATTTGATGACTCATTGATGAAATAGACTCTAACGCCACAACTATCTGTTGTAGTGCTTCAGAGGCATTCTGGGACTCTGTTACGGTGCTTTTACTGGTAGTCGCACACACTTCCATGGTTTGAATTGCGTTGCGAGATCCTTCTTGAAGGTTATTAATCATTAATTGGATTTCTTTGGTGCTCGATTGTGTTCGGCCTGCAAGGTTACGAACCTCATCTGCTACAACTGCAAATCCACGACCTTGTTCGCCAGCTCGAGCTGCTTCAATGGCTGCGTTAAGTGCCAACAGGTTAGTTTGCTCCGCTATATCACCAATCACATCCAATACTTTTGCAATGTTATTTACATCGTTATCTAGGTTAGCGACAGCTTCGCTTGCTGTGCCTAGTTGGCCTGCTAGGCCTTGAATGTTATCTACTGTGTTGTGAATGAGTTGTTGGGTATGCTGGCTCTGTTTGTCGGCCTCGTCAGTGTTGCGCGCGGTATCGCTAGCGGAATCAGCAACGTTATTGGCAGAAGAGGCCATCTCGGTCATTGCTGTCGCTATCATTTCTGTTGATTGCTGCTGGGTCTCTGTCAGTTGAGCAATTGACCCAGCGCGATCTTCTACGCGCTGCAGTTCGCCCCTTAATGCCAGCATTGAAGCATCAAGGTTTGATACTAGCTCAGCTAGTGATTTACTCATTTGTTGTACTGCCTGGTAAATACTGCCGGCTGTTGCCTGAGTTTCGAAAGAGGTTTGAATTCGACCTTGTGCTACGGCTTGTACTGCTTCTCGTACGTCTTTAGGCTCGCCGCCAAGAAGCGCTAGCATGCGTTTAATGGATACAATTAGGCTCGCTAGAATAAGACCAGCAATCACCACACAAAGGAATAGCTGCCATTGAGCAGTAGACCAAAAACGAGCGTTAACTTCATTGAATCCGATACCGGTGCCGACAACCCAGCCCCAATGTGGCGTTTTCTCTGCAATAGACAGTTTTTCTTCAATCGTTCCATCTGGCAGTTTTTGTGTCCAGGTGTACTCAATGATCTGGCCAGTACGATTACCAAGTACTCTTTGGATTAGCTGACCAACACTATTGCCGTCGCCATCTTTAAAGTCGTTAAAGCTGGTTCCGTGTAGTTGAGGATCTAATGGTGTCGCGACAAACGTCATGTTCTCATCGGCTACGTAAACATATTCATTATCTTTATAGATGTTGTTGCGAAGAAGGCGAGTAGCCAGTTTCTTAGCTTGCTCTTCTTCTAGAGTGCCATCAATCGCCATCTTCTCGACTTCAGTAAGGATGCTGTATGCACTCTTAAATAGCTCTGTCACACGAGCCTTGTTGTCCATGTTGCTAGCGACTCTCAATGTCCATAAACCAGTAGCCGTCAGTGCTAGCAGGGCGATCAATATGATGCCCGATAATAAGTAAGCTTGCGTTTTTAGTTTCATATTTCCCCGCGCAGCGATTCAATAATTAGTATTAGGTATAATTCATCGAATCTTAATCTAAGTGGTTTAAGGCCGATATTAGAAAGACATCAAAACATGATAGAGATTAAATTTTCGAAGAAAAAAAAGTAACAGAACTCGGTTCTGTTTTTTTGATGTGAAGATTAGCGTGTCATGAACTTTGGGATGAGTGGTTCTGTTGGAGTAGGGGACTCTTTATAGAACTTAGAATCTGCTGCTGTAGTAAGAGTACTAGAAGGAGATAACTCAATTTATCGAGACTGATTAAGAGTAGAGCTGATGAGTATATTGAATAGAGTTTGCTTTTGTTCAAACGAAAAAAAGCCAAGTCTTTCGACTTGGCTTTCTTGAATGTGGCTCCCCTTGCAAGACTTGAACTTGCGA
>NZ_AJZD02000195.1 GCF_000272105.2 Vibrio splendidus 12E03 | reverse complement strand
TTGGCCACAGCGTATTAACCACTTCCGCTGCTTCATCATATAACGCACCTTGAATGGATTCACATACGTTCATCATACTGACTACCTAGCACTTACCCGAATTGTGGTTTTCAGGAGGAACGTCCTCTCACGATTCTTTTCCCACTCAGCCCAACGGCCAAGTTTCGTTACATTGTCCGAGCCGCTGCTTTATTCAGGCTCGTAGGTTCATCTGGTGATACAGATGGTTCACTCGTTAAGCGGTGAACAACGCTTCATACGACCTCAGGTCGCACG
>NZ_AJZD02000194.1 GCF_000272105.2 Vibrio splendidus 12E03 | reverse complement strand
GGATACTTACCAACTACAAGTTGGCCGTGAGCAAGGCGTTCAGGTTAAGGACATCGTTGGCGCACTAGCAAACGAACTTGGCCTAACTAAAGGTTCTATCGGTGCTATCAAGCTAGACCAAGGTTCTACTTACGTTCAACTGCCAAAAGCAATGAACTCTGAAACTGCTGGTAAGCTAAGCAAACTTCGCATTCGTCAAAAAGAAGCTGGCGCTGTAGTTGTTGATTTCAATGACTTCCGTGAGCCTCGTCGTGGCGGCGGCGGTCGTGATGGCGGTCGTGATGGCGGTCGTGATGGCAACCGTGGTGGCAACCGTGGCGGTCGTGATGGTGGCGGCTACCGTGGTAACCGTGAAGGCGGCAACCGCGAAGGTGGTAACCGTGAAGGCGGTCGTGGTGGATACCGTGGCAACCGTGATGGTGCTCGCGATGGTAACTCTGCTGGCGGACGTGATGGCGAACGTCGTTTCGACCGTAACCGTGGTGGCGATCACCGTGGTAACTTCCGTGGCGAACGTGGCCATGGTAACGGCAATGGCGGTGGTAACCGTGGTCGTCGTCCAGAGCGCAACGAAGGTTAATCAACCTGTCGCTTAGACGCTTTAGTCTAGACACTGAATTTAAAAGCCGAGCGTAATGCTCGGCTTTTTTGTGCCTGCTATTTGAACTTAAGCTTTGGTTGGCTCGATATTCGTAGCTAACTTACTTTAATCAAGCTTTGTCCCTGTAACTATGCTTCGTCCATGAAACTAAGCATCGCGCCTAGAACGAATGTTAGTGCCTAAACTTAGCTGTATCGCGTTCTAAGCCTATACTAAAAGAACGTGCTACAAGATACTAAAACAAAGAGTGAAGGCTATCTAAGCGACATTACAATGCATTTGTTCGTAGAGTTGTGCTCGAAGGCTATCAAAAGAGATCGGATCACTATTCTCAACTCCCGGGAGCTTTTTGACTCAAGCACTGAGCAATTGAGAAATCGAGCAAAAAGTTATCGGTAATGATAAGCAGACGAAAGGGAAGGGCGGTTGTTTTTTAAGCGAATTACCTGCATTTGTTCGAGTCGCTCTAATTAACTGAATCAAGTTAAAAATAATGTGAGCACTCGTTTGCGTCACCTGTTCATTAATTTTCTTATTCAACTATTTTTTAATTTCGCTCTCGAAATAAATAATTTGATGACTAAGATCAACTTAATTGTGTTCATTTAGTGATTTTTTCAAAACAAAAGTTGAAAGATTCAAAAATTATTGAATAATGGACTTAACTAAAATTGAAGTAAACACTTCATCCAATTCGTACTGAAACAGGATCCATATCCAATGTCTAATTCGTTTGTTCTGGTTATTAACTCGGGTAGTTCATCCCTAAAATTTGCTGTAATCGATTCTGTTTCTGGTGAAGCAGTATTAAGTGGCCTAGGGGAGTGTTTTGGTCTTGAAGATGCTCGTATGAGCTGGAAATATCAAGGCGAGAAAACTGAAATTGCCATTCAAGGCGAAGATAACCACCACAAAATTGCCATTGGCAAATTGGTTGGCCTGATGGAAGATCTAGGCTTCACTGCTGATATCGTGGCTATCGGTCATCGTATCGTTCACGGTGGTGAGAAGTTCACTCAAACCGTTCGTATTACTGAAGAAGTAACGAACGAAATTGAAAGCCTATCTGATCTAGCTCCACTTCATAACCCTGCAGGAGCTGTCGGCATTCGTGCTGCGATTGAAGCTTTCCCTTCTCTACCTCAATTTGCTGTATTTGATACGGCTTTCCACCAAACAATGCCACAACGTGCATTCACTGGTGCAATCGCAAAAGAGCTATACACAGACTTCGGCGTGCGTCGTTACGGTTTCCACGGTACTAGCCACTACTTCGTTAGCCGTGAAGCTGCGAAGATGGTTAACAAGCCTATCGAAAAATCTAGCTTTATCTCTGTTCACCTAGGTAATGGCGCATCTGTATGTGCAATCAAAGACGGTAACAGTGTTGATACTTCAATGGGCTTCACACCACTTTCTGGCCTAATGATGGGCACACGTTGTGGTGACTTAGACCCGGGCATCATCGAGTACCTACTTAAGAAAGGTTGGTCACAAGAGCAAGTCTTCAACTCTCTAAACAAGGAGTCTGGCTTCCTTGGCGTGTCTGGTCTTACGAGCGATGCTCGAGGCATCTTAGAAGCAATGGAAGAGGGCCATGAAGGCGCTAAGCTTGCGTTTGAGGTGTTTACTTACCGCGTATCAAAATACATTGCTTCTTACCTTGCAACGTTAGATTCTTTAGACGGCATCATCTTCACTGGTGGTATCGGCGAGAACTCTCTACCAATTCGTCGTGAAATCCTAAACAACCTTAAGATTCTAGGTTTCGTTGAGGATGTAGAAGGTAACGAATCTGCTCGCTTTGGTGCTGAAGGCATCATCGGTAAGTCTGAAATGCTAAACGCATTAGCAATGGTTATCCCAACCAATGAAGAATTCGTGATTGCTCAACAATCGGTAGAGCTTCTGTAATTTAGCTTAAAACTAAATACTTAAAAGCGAGCCCAAGTGGCTCGCTTTTTTGTTTTTTATGTTGGTTAAATCAGCACGAACGATACTTTCTTCGTCTAGTATACCTTCGAGTCAACGAGGCTAGAGTTAACTCACTTTTGCCCCTTTTTCACTTAGATCAAATGTTCTACACATTTTAGGGGCGTGCGTTTTCCCTAAAAAACCTAATATCAAGTTCATGATTCATTTACTTACCATCTTTACTTTTTTTTCTGTTTATCTATTCAGTTTCAACGTTGTTTGAATATGGAAAATGGCATGTTTTATTTAGTGCTTGGTCTCGCTCTGTCGATGTTGGCTTTTGTAACTTATTGTTTCTCATGGGTTTGTGATTTTCCCGTCTTGGATAACACGCCAGCGCATTTTTATGTGAGGATAGAGCATAAATCTTGATTTATTTTCTATTATTTTTAATGACTTATGATAAATTAAGCAAAATTAGAGCTGGTAGGAAAACGAGACTGCCTGTTATTAATAATGTTAGTTGCCCAAGATAGTATCCAGCGATGAAAATTAAAAATATATTGGATGAGCTTAAATTCGTAGACGAAAATGCACAGATGCTCTGCGTTGCTTCGAGTGCTGAGTTAAGGTCAAGAATATACCTAGTAGGTCAGGTGCTAGAAAATATTCCTGGTGTTGTTCTCGGAGAACGAGAGCCACACCTCAGAGAAAAAACAGTTGGCACCTTTAGAGAAGAATTGAAAAACTTCGGAGCACAATTCGATGAAAATGATTTTCTCATGGAATCCACACATGAGATAAATGAAGAAATATATGAGATTCGGTATTATAAATTGACTCATATAAGGTACGAGGGCGGCGAAGTCGTGTTTCACTCTGAGGTTGGAGAGCTACAAGAGCTAAGAGAAATCCATCAGGAGCCAGAATGTGAGTAAAGCAACTAACAATCGCATGTTGTACTTAATCAGAGTCAGAGTAAATGAAAGCATTCGAACTGAAAATACCTACCGATATTGAAATCAACGATGCTCAAGAAAAGCTTGGTTTCAATTTGCCGTCCGAATATGTGGCATTTATCAAATCTGGATATGATCTCGGAGATGCTCCTCTTGAAGCATTGGAAATCGTCAATCCACCTAGTTATGCTGACATATATGAAGCATTGGAAAGTGCACGAAAATCTTACGGACTACCATTAGAGTTAATGCCTATCTGCGAAGACAACTCAGATTACTATTGTATCAACCAGAAAGGGGAAGTTGTCTTTTGGTCGCATAATGGAACTACAGATGAAAAGTGGAAAAATGTAACCATATGGCGCAATCAAATGGTTTTAGAGGCTGGTGAATAACGAACAACTAACAACTAACAACTTACCCAAAAGGACACAAAACGCTTGGCTTGTGCTCCTTAGTCGCTAATTTTGCGCCCGTTAGCGAGGCGTTGATAGGGAATACTGAATGCGCAGATTAAGCATACATCGGCCCAATGCCAAAATAAGAAACCCAAACCGTCATATACGCGCTTTAGAAAAATGGGCTTCTGGTTTTCAAGGCTATTATCCAGAGCGCTCAAACGAAAGATATATCAACTTTAAGATTTGGACATTAGATAGATTGGTTGAAGGTCCGAAAGCACAACATGAATGGAAGCAAAAAGCCTTACAACAGCTAATAGTCGTTGCTAAAAACCTCGTCGCCGCTAAACCAGAAAAGGAAAAAGGTAAATCTTGGGTGGCTATCCTTCTGTGTTATCCAAATCTTTGGTCTAGCGAAGTTACAGTATTCTTTGATAAAGAATATTACGAGAATTTTCAGCCGAGAGAAGGGTTGTTATCCTCTAGTATCAGCAAGCAATATGATATCGATCTACCTGAAAATTTATTGGAGCTGGGGTATCAGGTAAGCTTGGAAGACCAAGACGAAACTGGGGAGCTTTGCACTTATATTGAAGAGCGGTGGACTCTCGGTGAGAGGGCCTTATAAAAAAGGATTAAGCGCTGCGCAGCCAGCGTTAAATCCCAAGTACTGAACAAACCTGTGCCTCAATATAAGTAAATTGTGCGTCCTGCACGTTAGTTTTACTATTTGCCATACCTGTAGTTATTGGTGATTTACTAATTTAGCAAAATCGCTGGCACGTTTTT
>NZ_AJZD02000193.1 GCF_000272105.2 Vibrio splendidus 12E03 | reverse complement strand
TTTCACTCATCTTATCTCTATTCAACACATTAGACCTCTTCAATCCATTTATTCATACAAATAGTTCTTGTTTACACTTTTTGAATATGCGCGAATTCACAAAACCACTCTTACTCTCACTATTTATGTCGTTAATGATCGGTTTTGAGATGAACATCCTTGAATATAGCAAGTGTTATTGTATGATTTATTAACGCAAATAATCTACAATATAGGCGACTCTGATGTTTAACGATTTAAAAGGCAAACGCATACTAATTACTGGCTCTACTGCTGGTATGGGCTTAGCTACCGCACGTATTTTTGCAAAGTATGGTGCAAAGATTGGCATCAATAGTCGTGCTTTCAGCCCAAAAGTGGATGACGTTCTAACAGAACTCACTGCACTGGGTGGCGATGTTGCATTTTTTCCTGCAAACCTAATGAACACATTGGAGTGCGAAAGGTTAGTCAAAGAGTTCACTGATCATTTTGGTGGCATGGACGCGTTGATTAACAACGCCGGTGGCCTTGGTGGTCGCGCCAATCTAGAAAATATCGATGATGAGTTTTATGAGCGCGTAATGAACCTTAACGTTCGCTCTGCTCTGATGACAACTAAGTTCTCTATCCCGCACTTACGCGCCTCTGCTGCTGAGTCTGGGCAAACATCTTGTGTGATTAGCACGGGCTCTATTGCCGCTCGCGAAGGCGGTGGTGTAGGTGCTGGCATCTATGCCGCATCTAAAGCTTGGTTACACGACATTCACCGCAATTGGGTGAAAGAGTTCGCACAAGACAATATCCGTTTCAACATTGTTTCACCGGGCACTATCGATACCGCATTTCACGATGGTAAAAGCGACGATTTGAAAGCGACCATTGCTAACAACATTCCAATGGGACGCTTTGGCAATATTGATGAAGTTGCTCCTTCATTTGCTTTCTTTGCATCGCACGCCTGCAGCGGTTACATCACAGGTCAAATCCTAGATGTTAATGGCGGACAAATAACACCTTAGTTAGCTGGTTTATATAAGCTCACTCAGCGATTTAAGTTCGCCACATTATATAAGGTCAAAAGACCCGAGTAGATGAGGGAAAACCTCACACTAAATTCGACGTATACACTGACACTAAACGCCAGATTCGTTTGGCTTTTAGTGTTTTCAAAGTTTCAATTTCAGGTGGTTTAAATGTCAATATTTACATTGGTGGAAGATTCAAGCCGCCGAATTCATGTTCAAGTGGCGAGACAAATTGCTCGCAAGATCTTGTCAGGCGAGTTAGAAGAAAATCAAAAGTTACCCAGCGAAATGGAGCTGTGCGAAATCTTTGGAGTGAGCAGAACTGCCCTTCGAGAATCAACTAAGCTACTTTCGGCAAAAGGTTTAATCGAGTCGAAGCCAAAAGTGGGCACTCGTATCAAACCGAGAACACAGTGGCACTTCTTGGACCCGCAATTGCTGTACTGGATTCAAGACTTAGAAGACACCAAACCCTTCTTGTCTCAGTTCTTAGGCTTAAGAAAAGCGATTGACCCAGAAGCGTGTGCGCTAGCAGCAGCCAACGCAACGGTAGAGCAACGCAAAGAGCTTTCGATTCTGTTCCAAAAAATGACCATTGCGGCCAATAACTTCGATTATGAAGAGTGGACAACTAACGATCACCTGTTTCACCAAACGATTTTCTTATCGACAGGTAATCAGTTTTACATCCCATTCGCGAACATTCTGTCGACAATCTTCAAGCAGTTTATCGACCATTCAGCCGAAGGTGGTCGCTTCTGTTTAGAAGAGCATAAAGCGATATATGATGCGATTATGTCGGGTAACGCTCAGCAGGCTCGAATAGCCTCACAAGTGTTACTAGACGATGAAAACCAAAAGCTGTCTCGGGTTGAACTCGCCATCGCATAACCAAGATTTACCCACTGACTCGTGTATCTCAATACACGAGTCAGTCGCATTTTAGCGTCCAATTTTTTATCATCCATACCGTAGTGTTTCATCTTTAAACCTTGAAGTCGGGTCGTCTCAGAGAAAGCTTACGGTTATACACATAAGGTGTTGTTTGTGTCTTCGCAATCGTACGTAAGGAAAAACTTTTCTCTCGCCTGGCCCCTCGCCTTAAACGGTATCTTAATGCAGTCGATGTTGATGATCGACACACTGCTTGTCTCTCCTCTTGGTGAAATCCCTTTAGCTGCAATGGGGATTGCGACGACTATCGTTGCATTTGTACTGGGAATTCAAATGGCGCTGGCAAATGGCACTCAGTTAGTATTAAGCCGTGCAGTGGGCTCTGGCATCGCCGCGTCATTGTCTAAAGCATTTTGGGCAGGGTTATTTATCAACCTTGGCGTAGCAACACTGTTTTGGCTTCTACTTACTTTTTTCGAACAGCCCTTGATTCAAGCATTAACAGACGACGCTTCTCTTCATTCAGAAATCAGCCGCTATCTAGATATCTCGAAATACATCGTTATTTTCACAGCATTGACGCAAGTGATCATTGCTTTATTTAATGCGCTAGGCAGAACCAAAGTCCCATTTAAAGGTTACTTAATTGAACTGCCTATCAATGCTGTACTCTCATATGTGCTGATTCATGGTTTCTCTAATTTTGACGGCATTGGTGTACAAGGCGCTGCGCTAGGCAGCATTATCGCAATAACGATCCGCTTGCTGTATTTGGTTTTGTGCGTGTATTTAAGCTCAGCGATTTCACTCAAATTAGACGCTCAGCGATCTGAATTCTTTACAAACATTCGCCGTCACTTTATCGAAATATTCCCCGTAGCAGCGAACGTGACCATGCTTTTGATTGGCGCAACGATATATCAATTGTTGTATTCGCAACTTAACATCAACGCTTACGTAGCGATTACTTTGGTGATGCCTTGGATCAGGGCTGTCTCTCAATTTATTACCGCTTGGGCTCACTCTTCCGCGATTACTATCAGCCAAGCGATTGGCTCCAAAAAGATGGATGACCTAGTCAAAAACGTCGATACCAGTATCGATATTGCAGTCGTCATTTCTTTCGTTTGTGCACTCTTATTCGCAGGATTAAGTCTGGTCATTGGTGACATTTACCCGAGCTTGGATGAGTCTACCTATCAAGCATTGGCCGTTATCGCCCCACTCTACATATTCTTGCCAATTGTTCGTGGCTACAACACGGTTCATGGGAATGTACTAAGAGCACTAGGAAAAACGACCGCAGTCTTCAAAATCAACTTTACTGGTCAATGGGTAATTTCAATTCCACTGTGTGCATTGATCATCTTTGGTTTAGATGGCTCTATCTTTTGGGCCTTTGCTATCCAACCATTCGAAGAAGTCGTTAAAGCTTTCCCATTCCGTCACTTGGCTCGAAAGTCTCTAAAAGAGTTTGATGCCGACAAAGCTAAAGAGTTGATGTATGACTAAACTCGATATCGAGTTGCCGTCCTAAAATCTTTCTACGCTTTCTGATTACAACCTTGTCTTTTGACAAGGTTGTATTGTTTCAGCTGTACCGTTCATTGGTAAGCTTCATTGCACTCTCGCTGATACCCGGCTCATCTTAAATCTCATAGAAAACAAAAAGACCACTCAACATTTGGTTAAGTGCTCTTCAAAAACATTCCTTAAGGCCTGTATCTAGCTAGCCTACTGGTTATACTATGTACTATTTGCCGTTCAACTTAAGTGCCGAGAAAGTCACACTGTTGTAGTCGCCATTCTTTTTATCGACAGCGAAATCGCCAGTACCGCCACAACCTGGCCCCCATAAAGGGTGAGAATCGCTCACACTACATTGGCCGTATGCGCCCGCTTTGTAATAGAAATCATCTTCAGCATAACCCGTTGGTGAGTCAAGCTCATCAATACCCTTGCTCAGATCGATTTCATACTTAACCGTATCGTGACGTTCTGTTTCAAATGTTAGGTACATCATGGTGCCTTTCACTTCCACTTTGTAGCTAAACTCTTCACCAAGAGCAATGCCTGCTTCACCCGGTTCCGCTGGGTAGTCCCAAGTGTTACCCCAAACAGGGTAAGCGATATCGGCACGGTTAGGATCTTTTTTCTCTAGGTTACGCTCATAGTTCCAAAATACTGAACCCATTTCTTGGCCAGGAAACTTCTTATAGAAGATCTTTAGTGGTTCATTACCATGCCCGTAACCAGTTCCAGCTTTGATTAACTCATTATGTTTTTTAGCGTGAATCTGACCAACAACCACCGAGTGAGCTGGGTACTTTTCTGGGTACTTAGCGTTAATCGCTACGTGATTCACTTTTAGGGTCGCTTCTAGCGTGCCGCCAACGGCACTGTACTCGCTTGCTGATGGATGGCTAGACAATGCCCATTGGTTACCTTTGTCAGCAGTATCGATAGAGAAGTCAGCACCACGCGGCATCTGGCGTAACTCAGAACGGGCGTTTTTCGAGTTTTTCGTCGTAATCGCTTGGTTCTGAACTTCAAATACAAGGTTGCCGTCTTTATCAAGATGGAAGAAATCACTATGTGAGTAGCTCATCATAGCGACCCCTTCTATTTCATCAACGCGACCATCTTCATTAATATCTGAAGGTATGGTTATTTTCCAATTATGCATATCGAATTTATCGGCAGGTACGGGGTAAGAAACACCGTTATTTGCGAACGACACAATAGGTACTGCTGATAGCAAAGCTACAGCAAGCATATTTTTTTTGAACATCCAAATTATCCTTAATAACAAACGAGTATTTGTAGACCCATCAATATTAAATTAGGCAGTACTACCCTAATCTGTAATAACAGGTTTATTTTTTATTGAATAAGCTAACTTGTAGAAATGGGCTTCGCTTTCACCATTTTTAAATTGGTTATAAACGCCAGCCTTATAATAACTCACCATATCTTTCCAATAGCTAATGTCGTGATTAACTACAGTGCTGTCGTTATGGTTGATGATTAATCTTTGGTTACCTACGTAAATATCAAATTTGTCCGAGCCTTTTTCAGCTATCGGGCCAAGCGGTAACTTTATATAAGCTTTCTTACATTCCGCTGAGCCTTTATTGCCGCTCTTGGAGCTGCAGTTAACCGCATTATTTTTTATGATTGCCCAATACCAATCGGTCTTACCGCTTCTATTTGCATCATAGAAGTAGAAGTAGAAGTAGAAGTAGAAGTAGAAGATTTTAACGAGAGAACAAAGGTTTGGGTATGGCAGATAAAAACGAACCTCGCTGAGGTATCGCTGCCTAAAAAGACAGGCAATACCCTAGCGAGGTCGCACGTCGATTACTTCTCTAGTTTAGCGAAGTAGTCGAAGATTACTGGTACGTCGTTGTTACCCATGCCAGCATCAACAGCAGCTTGTAGGCTTGTTGCAGTACCTTGAGCGATTAGAGACTCAGTACCTAACTCTTCACAAAGAGCAAGGAAGTAACCAAGGTCTTTGTTTGCGTTAGCAACAGAGAAACCTAGCTTCTCTTCGCCGTCTACCGCGTAGAACTTACAGAATTGCATGAACGGAGAGTTAGATGGACCTGCAGACATGATGTCAAACAGTTGTTGGCCATCAACACCAGCGCGTTGAGCAACAGCGAAAGCTTGAGACATAGTCGCAACAGTTGTCATACCCATGAAGTTGTTTACAAGCTTAGTCACGTGACCTGAACCTAGAGCGCCTAGGTGGAATACGTTTTCGCCTTGCTCTTCAAGAACAGGTTTAACTTTGTTGAAAGTTTCCATGTCGCCAGCAGCCATGATGTTCAGAAGACCATCTTTAGCGTGTGCAGGAGTACGACCTAGAGGTGCGTCGATCATGCCCGCGCCTTTTTCAGCAAGAGCTGCGCCGATTTTCTTAGTAGAAGCAGGGATAGAAGTACCGAAGTCTACTAGTACTGCGCCTTCTTTGATGCCCGCTAGAACGCCGTCTTCGCCGTAAACGATTTTTTCAACAACAGCTGAAGTTGTAAGACAAAACTGAACGATGTCACTTGCAGCAGCTAGTTCTTTAGCAGAAGTGAATGCAGTCGCATTGCCGCGATCTGTAACGCGAGCAACAGCTTCAGCGCTTAGATCCATTACGTTTACGTGGTAGCCGCGCTTTTGTAGGTTTTCAACCATGTTGCCGCCCATAAGACCTAGGCCAATGAAACCGATTACAGGTTTAGTCATGTTCAAACTCCAAATATAGTATTGTATGATTATATGGTCATTATAATAACGACGTCTTTTCCGTTACGCAATAGTTTTAGGGTGATCCTTCGATGCTTAGACGCAAGTTGTGACAGGGATTCACTTTACGAGAGAATATGGTCACGCTTTGTACTTTGAGGAACGATATCCCACTCAAAAATTCGTCTATTGATGAAATAACATACGTTAAATGTCATACGATTAGTAAGAACAAGCTACGCCATTACCTATGTGTAGTTCACTACTCCCTTACTCAGCCAGTGATTAGACTGTTCACGCAGAAGTAAGTCATATCAGTATTTACGAAAAAGGGGTTGGCGCCCTATTCTTCTAACAAAGCGAGACATGCGGGTCTCGTATACGACTCCTGCACATTTCATTGAGCATAGTGGCTAAGTACATACCCAGTCTTTGTGTGTATCAGCTTCCAGGTTTAACCCTCGAGCGACTGACTTGGCATCGAGAAGCGATTGATCTCTTGGCCATTTAGTTTTCTTTCAACCTGATGGGGTTCCCGACGTTGCCAGCTAATACAACTTAACTGACTTATCCAATTTAACTGGCTAGCCAAACAAAAAACTCCGAGCTTTCACTCGGAGTTTTTAATATCTAGCTTCTGTTACTTCAGCGAATTACAGTTCGATTGAAACCGTTTCACCGTCAACATTGAGCAACAGCGTGTTGCCTTCAAGCTTGTGAGACACTTCAACTTGCTCGCCTTCGTTCTTATTAGGAACAAGAAGCGTCAGGATGTTGTGCTCTTTCGATGGCTTGAATTCCACTTCAACGTGACGGTGGATTTCAAGATCTTTGAACTCGTATGGGTCAACTTCGCCAAAACCTTCAACATTCTTAACTGAAGTGATGTTGTCAGCTGATTCGTTGATGAAGTTTACGTCTAGGTGTGCAACTTCGCCACGGATAGTGAAAGACTTGTCTGCCACTTCGTTTGCGAAAGTTGTGTGCATTAGCCAAGTCATGTCTTTCTCTTCAGAAAGCGTTGCCTTGTCTTGCATTACGAATACTTTACCTTGAACAAACCAGACCTTACGCTTGTAAGATTCAATTTCAGGAACGAAGTACTTGTAAGACGCTGTTGCATCACCCTCAACCATCTTGACATCAGATTCAGTGTCGAAATCAGAGATGTTGCCGCCCGCTTCGATACAGAAGCGATCTTGGTGGTTTTCGTAGCCCGTGTTCTTGTTCTCGCCGTACTGACCTTTACCGCCAAATAGTGGCAGGTTTTTCGAGAACGTGTGACGACGCCATTTAGTGTGCATATCAACACCGAAACCACCATAGTAGCCAGTGATTGACGCTAGTGTTTCACCGAATGCATGCAAGGTGAATGCGTTTTGGTCACCGTGAGAGTGGCTGATTGAGCCAAACGGAGAACATTTGAATACCATGTGAATATGGTTATCACGCTCAGTCATCTTGTTGTGGAATGCAGCCCAACCCGTGATTGGGAATACTTTCAACAGTGGATCATTCGATGGTGCTTTCTCTTCAGGTGCATCCCAAAGGAAGTTAAAGCGAAGGTCGTCGTAGCCGAAGTCCCACCAACCGAAGTTGTAGAATTTTGTGTGCGCTTCAGTATCACGGCCTTTCAGTTGGTTGTAGTACCAAACGTACTCAGGCTTCTGGTTAACACCTGCGTAGTGCTTAATGTTGTAAGCCAGTTTTAGACCTGGGAAATCACCGATTGAAGACTGGTCACAGAAGCTCGCGCGCTTAGAGTGAACTGGCATGCAGTAAAGCGGGAAATCACCTGTGTTTTCATAGAATGTTTTGTTAAACATGTCTACGCCACAGTATGCTTTCAATAGGTCGAATGCTTCGCCTAGGAATGCTGTTTGTGTGTTCCAGTAGTCTGGACCTTCAGCCCAACCGCCGTCTACACCGCCCCATGGTGGGTAGTGTACTGCGTAGTATTCTAGAGCGTAAGCGATGTACTCACCTGCTTTCGGGTGATCGTGGTAAAGCGCGATACACGTTGGGATGATAGCAGAAGAGATAGAACGAACACCGTGGCTGTTTAGCGGGTTGTTTAATAGATCAACCGTCACTTTCAGGTGGTGCATGATTTCGTCTAGACGCTCAATCAAAGCATCTTGAACCTGCTGACGTTCTTCATCTGTGAAGTAACCGTGTAACCAGTCGTAACCCCAAGCCATAGCTGCGATGACACGGAAAGCCGCTTCATCGTTATAACCACGAGAAGTCACACCTTCTGGATCGTACGTAGACAGTTTTAGAGTCCAAGCTTTTGCTTTTGCAATTAACGCTTCGTCTTCTTTTACAACACCAGCAATCGCTAGGTTACGTGTAGCATTCAGTGCCATTTGGCAATCAACGTACATTTGACGCCAGTAAGGACGCCATAGAGAAGCTTTACCTACCGTCTCAGCGGGGTACGCTTGAGGCTCTTCAAAAGGAGCAGTCTCAAGGAACTTAACTGTCGAGTTGTTGTAGAAGTCATCAAACATGCAGTGAGCTTCATCAGCTTTCACTTTCGCTTTGAATTCTTCTAACTGATCTGCTTGAACAAGAAGACGTGGACGCGCCTCGCTCAAGTTGTCTAGGAATGATAGGTCGAAGTCACGTTTCTGTACTTCGATAGGGAGTAGGTCTACAAGATTACCTGCTGAAGTATCATTCTCCAGCTTCATCTTCCTGATTGCATCAAGAGATTTTTGGTCGCTCATTCTAACTCACTTATTTTTCAAGTTGATTGAAAGGAATTAGCAACAATATACGTCTTATTGTAGGACAATTAAATATATTTCGATTCGATTGAACCATTTTGTACAGTTTTCGTGATTTAGGTCAGATATCTTCCACCTGACGGTTTTTCCGTTGCGCAGAGCAAAAAAAATGCGACGCCCTTTCGAGTCGTCGCATTCTATTATAATCGCTTTCTCTATATTAGCTTTCGGTTACTGCTTTCGCTTGCTTGCCGCCGTCATCGACCGCTTTAACCAATAGCACACCAACACCACCAACAATCACACCACAAAGGATGAAGACTAGACGTCCCCACATTGGGTTAGTAAGTAGAGCCATTAGCATGATACCGACACCCGCTACCGCAATCAGTTTACCAAGCATTTCACGTTGTTTGTTATCCAGTACTTTCTGTTCTGCTGACTCCGCAACTAATGGAGTAGACAGGTTACCGAAGAACTTATCAACGTCTGCTTGACGCTTCTCAGTTAATGGCTTGTAGAACAGAGTTGATAGGATGAAGAAACCACCTGTCAGCGTAATGTGAGCAATCAGACCGATAGCAACCTTAACATCAGACCATTCACGGCTTGTTAGCTCTTCTAGACCGAAGATTGAAGACACCATTTCAGCGTTAACAACGAAACCTACGTAGTAAGAAACAAAACTACCCACTACTAGCGTACCCCAACCAGCCCAGTCCGGAGTCTTCTTAATAAAGAAGCCAAGGAATGCAGGAATTGTCATTGGGAAGCCGATCAGTGCGCCTACATACATCATGGTATCGAACAGGCTCAAACCTTTAAGCGAGTTGATGAACTGTGCGATAAGGATGATAGCGATACCAAACACGGCAGAAGTAATCTTAGAAACCGTTACTAGTTCTTTTTCGCTAGCCGCACCCTTACGAACGATTGGTTCATAGAAGTTCTTAACAAAGATACCCGAGTTACGGTTTAGACCAGAATCCATTGAAGACATTGTCGCTGCAAACATCGCCGCAACTAAAAGGCCAACCATACCTGCTGGCATGTATTCTTGTACGAAGTATAGGTAGGCAAAGTCACCCGCTTTCTTACCTGCATCTGGGTAAGCTGCTGCTAGGTCGACACCTTGACCTGCAATGTACCAAGAAGGCATGAACCAGATAAATACACCACAAAGCATTAACACACACGCTAGTAGCGCTGCTTTCTTCGCGTTCTTTGAGTCTTTAGCCGCTAGGTAACGGTAAGAGTTAAGCATGTTGTTAGTAATAGAGAACTGCTTCACGAAGATGAAGAATGCCCAAATGCTGAAGATGCTGAAGATGCTTAAGTAGTTAATGTTGTTACCAGAAAGGAAAGAACCGCCTTCCGCTACAGGGAAGTTATTCACGATTTCACCAACACCGCCACCCTGAACAACAGCAACAACAGCACATGTCACGGTTACTGCCATGATGATAACCATCTGCATAAAGTCAGAGGCGATTACCGCCCATGAGCCACCCGTTACAGACATTGCCAATACAACCAAACCGGTAATCCAGATAGTGGCTGTCATGTCGAAACCGAAGATACCAGAAGCGATGATTGCTAGTGCGTTTAACCATACACCAGCAGAAACAACACTGTTTGGCATTGAAGACCAAGTGAATACTTGTTCGTTAGTCGCACCGAAACGCATACGAATTGCTTCGATTACCGTTACTACACGTAGTTGACGGAACTTTGGAGCAAAGTATGCGAAGTTCATGAAGTAACCAAATGCGTTAGCTATGAAGATAACCGCTACTGCAAAACCATCGTTATACGCTTTACCTGCCGCACCGGTGAATGTCCATGCACTAAACTGGGTCATAAAGGCGGTTGCACCAACCATCCACCACAACATGTTACCGCCCCCGCGGAAGTAGTCACTGGTGGTACTTGTAAATGTTCTAAACATCCAACCTATCGCAATCAAGAATAGGAAATAAATGCCGACAATAATCGTGTTGAGTTCCATCGTGTATCCTTTGTCCGTTGTATTTTGTTACGAGGACTATAGGAAATCTCAAACTTTATTTGTAGTACAATAACCCAAACAAGTGGTGGCGATCTTATTTTGATTGATTAAGTTAATTATATATATGACATAGGATGGAATATGGCCAATCCATCAAGGAAATTACTGATATTTTAGATAAAAATTTGACCAATCAAAAAATAAAACAAAATAATAATTTAAATCAAACACTTACACAAACAAGTAAGACTTTACGCACTAAATTAAAAATGCAACCAAATACATATAAATATAAAGCCCTCAAAAATAATCAAAGCCAAGCCAAAGGACAATCCAGCCCATTAATCACACAATAAACCAGTGTTTTTATCGAAATCGAGCGGGTAATATCATTAGAATTCAATTTAAATATCTAAATATTAAATCCACGAACCCTGTTTGTGTTATCCCAGATTTAGAATACTTAGAAGTAAAAAATCCCGGCTGTCGCATAACTATTTGTCTGATACGGACAGTCTAAAAATGTGTGTTTAGAACGATACTTGGGGATTGTTACCCAGACGTTAAAAATAAGGCGGGTTGTAACGAGGAAGAATAGCTTAACTGACGTAGCGAAAAGGCTGACCCAAAATAGTGCTACACATGGTGCAACACGCTTTCTAAAAACAAAAAAGGCATGCACTTGGCATACCTTTTTAAATCATTTATCTGAGCGTGTGCCTGTTCATCTCGATGTGAGATGGCTTAGGTGCGCTTTAAATCATTTCTATTACGCTGTAGCCAAACGGTGGTTGGCATCTTGCAAGTGAACGGCAGAAGCAATTCTAGCCTTGTCACAATCACCGGCCATGATAGCTTCATAGATTCTGCGGTGTTCATTAATACATGTGCTTCCCTCTTCAGAAGAATGCACGATGAAGTTAACAAACATCGTAGTCAGAATATTGCCGAACGGTAGATAGAAGTCGTTACCTGTCGCATTGAAGATCAAGCTATGGAAACGAGTATCAATGTCTGTCCAACGTTCTTGGTCAAACACTTCAGCTTCATCTACTTCTACCATCTTTTGGAAGATCTCTGAAAGCTCGATACGTTGTTCAGCCGTCGCAAATTTTGCCGCCAATGCACACGCTTCAGGTTCAATCGCACGGCGAAGGCCTAAGAACTGTGAACAGAATTGGTCTACGTCGGTTAGGCCGTCCATCCATTCAATCAGTTGAGGATCAAGGAAGTTCCAGTATGCGCGGTCTACTACACGAGTACCGATTTTCGGGCGGGACTCTAACAGACCTTTAGAAGTCAGTAGTTTAACGGCTTCACGAAGTGCCGTACGGCTGATACCAAACTGTTCACACAGCGCCATTTCACCAGGAATAATAGAACCTTGTGGCAGTTCACCAGACAAGATTCCACGAGCGATTTCACGCGCTACTTGCACGTGCAGGCTGCGCTTCGAGCCCGAGATTGAATTAAAAGTGCTAACCATAAGTTCACTTATTTTATATGTTATGTTTATGTATTATTTAAGGATCACTATAACAGGATTTCAACCTAGCGCCAATTGAGTAAAATAGCAACGAGTCGCTCTCTATTAATTTACTCAATGAATCAAACACTTAGAAAGCATCTAATTTCTCTTAGCTAGAAACACTGTGTTACACCACTAACAAAACCCTCGCCGAGCATGTAGGTCCGTCATTCTCGTTTTCTCTGATCGCTTCCAAAAACATCACTCAATTGGGCTAAAATAATGGAACCGAAAAACGGTTAGTTTATTCACTACACAAGTTAACCTAGTTCAAATGAATAGGTTCAAGTCGTCTACGTACTGCAGATTCAGACATAAGCTCTGTAGCTCCCAACGCTAATTCAATTCCATCAGAACCGCACTTCGTTGACCACAGTCCCTATCCCTTCAATCGTGACACTCACTTGGTCCTTGTCGGACAAAGCATAGGTTCTTCCCGGCGTTCCCATGAAAATAAGATCGCCCGGTTTGAGGGTAAAATAGTGGCTCAAGTAGCTGATGACTTTTGTAGGTTTGTGAATCATAAACGAAGTATTCTCTTGTTGAACAACCTTGCCATTTACACGCGTGGTTAATTGCACGTGTTATAATCGATACCACGAACAATCGTATTACCAATGGGGCCAAAGCCATCTGAAGCTTTCGCTCGTAACCATTGTAAATCCGTGCCTTGCCAGCTCCTCTCTGTAATATAGTTACCCACCGTGACACCAAAGATCGCTTGCTCGGCTTCTTCTTCACTAGCTTGACTGAGCTCTTTCCCAATCACAACCACCAGCTCGCCCTAAAAATGAACATTTCTTGCTTTTGGTGGCACTTGAATCACTTCACCTGTAAGAATCAAAGAAGAAGGAAGTTTAAGAAACATCGGCGGTGGTGCATCGGCAGATGATGCTAGGTGACTGGCGAAGTTCATCCCGACGGCGAAGACTTTCTCTGGTTTTGTCGGCAGTAACACCTCAACCGACTCTAACGAGATCGAATTTTTTGCTACCGAATATTCTCCAAAGATATCGCCGATGACCGGTAACACAGCGTCATTGTCTAGCTTTCCGTAACTGACTTTGTCTTGGTATTGATAACGGACGAAATGCTCACTGCTCACCTCAACATTGTTATTTTCTGCCGCCAATGCGACGCCAGACATCGTAACTATTGCCAATAACCACTTCATCCTTGAATCCCTTCAATTTTAAATGCTAAATTATACTTTAGCCCACTCTGTCGGATTCGAAGGAAAAGGGAAGCTCTGTAGCCCTCTCTCTTCCCTCCCCCTTATAAAAGCAGCACACATAAAAAAACCGAGCAACTCGCAGTGAGTTACTCGGTTTGACTTATTCCCGATGTTTCAGTCGTTGTTGGTATCAACGAACGATTTTTCAATCACGACTGAATTCAATGTGATGCTTCGTTCCCGCAAAGCACCACATCAATACATGCCATCGTTAAACGGCATATATGTTAATCATTTACAGTTGAGCAAATGATCCTTCCCACGAGTATGTCTCACCCGCGAACTCAACAGTGTGAGTTGCTTGCTGCGTGTCTTCAGCTTGGTTTGAAATACCGTAGTGGTAAGTGTTGCCAGATGTCGTTTGAATGCGCACAACAGTCCCGACACTGTCATGGCCAACAACAGACACTGATTTAACCAGACCACGAGCGCCTACAGAGGCTTCGATAGACTCGTTAAAGTAACCGTGTGTTTCCAATACAGAAGCAAACACATGGTTTTGACCAGACTGACGTAAGATGAACGCAGGCTCACTCTTAAGGTTGAAGTCTGGATCGTTAGCACCAGTGCGAGCAAAGATAACTTCGCTGCCCGCATTAGCGCTGGTTACTAGGCTGTAGTAGCTGCTGTCATGTAGCCAGCTGACTAGAGAACCTTCTTCGTTCACTTTGCCTGAAGCAACGTTCCATAAGTGTTGGTAACCGTTGTCTTCACCTAATGGCTTAAGCGTTTTTTCCATGTTGTAATCGAAGTCAGTACGGATGATTTGACCAGAGTGGTGAACGGGCAAGTCGTACTGGTGCTCAGCGTCAGCTTCGATGCGGTATACATCGATAACTAGTGGCTTCTCGAACTCAGGAAGTTCAGCAAGAATCACGCTGCGTTGCATGTCTACGCCAGTGTAGTACTCAGAAATGGTTCCGCTCATGCCTTGTAGAGACTGGTCGTCTGCTACGAAGAAGTGCTTCTGACCAAACTTTGACTCAGCTAATGCTGTGTTGAAATTGTTCTGCGTTTTCTGATCAACCGTTACTGTGTTGTGAGCAACCGTCTGCTTACAGTAAGACTTGTTCTCTGGAATGTAACGACCGCCAAATTTAGGCTCAACGTTTACCCAGCGACCGAAGCCGTAATCGTGCAGTACTTCGTGGCCACGGTTGAATACGCTTAGGTGCAATCCATCGTAGTGACCGTGGTCTAGAGCCGAGTGGTACTGGTGATCAGAACCGTGTTGACCAAACCAGATCAACGCCATCGTATCGTCGTCTTTCTCGTCACGGTGACGCAGGATGCTTACGCCGCCTTTTTCACCTTCAGGGCCGTCGGTTACAAACAGGCTGCCCCAGTTGAATGCTTTGATGTCGTCTGCTGAATCAACTGCGTCAGACAATGTTTTACCTGAAGCATGAACCCAAACGTTTTGTTGGTGGTTAGCCATACAAAGCAGAGTTTCAGTCTGCTCGTAACGGTGGTAACACACAGACGTTGCCATGATAACGCCTTCATCGTTGATAGAGATTGTCTTCGATGAATCGTTCAGAGCTGGCAATGTACCGTCCGGGAATGCCGTTTTGAATACAGAGTAAGACGTTGTCTTGATCACTGAATCGTTGAATTCATAGATACCAACTTCAGGCTGACGACGTTCAATCGCTTCTGCGAACAGGTAGATTGGACGTAAAGAGAAACGGTGGTAGTAAGGACCTTCCATGTAGTAGCCGTCAGGCGAGAACAGTTGGTCAAGTTGGGCTAAGAAACCGCCGCTTACTTTGTCTAGTTTCAGGCCATATAGTGCTTTGTCTACAGATTCTTGGTCGTTGATTGCGTAACCACAGATACCTACCGCTGCCACTGCCCATAAGCCGTGGTTGTGCACGATATCGAAGTCGTGTGCGTAAGTAACAACGAACATTTCGATCATTTGCTTCAGAAGATCGTCTTCGATCAGACGCTTTTGCTCTTCAGAGATAGTGTGGTAGATGCAGCTGTACGCACAAGAAGCGTAAAGCATCCACATGTTCTCGTTCAACGTTTGGTGGAACAGCTTACCCGGAGGGTTAGTGTCACGGCTTACGTTGCTTTCAAGTGTTGGGTATACCGTCGCGTACGCAGTTAGCATATCAACGATGTAATCACGGTACTTTGTTTCCTCAGTGATAAGGAACAAACGGCCCGCTAGATCCATGTGGATATAGTTTTGCTTATGACGGTTATGTTCGTAACCGCCGCCTTCACCGTGACCTGGAACTTCAATGCCAACTTCCGCCATGTAAGCGTCAGTTTGTTTAATATCACGAGTCAGTGCGTTACCTAAAAGGCTATCCTTGCCAAGTTCTTTACGAAGCTCTGCTGCTTCATCAAAGTTAAGTAAAAGTGGTTGATAGCTCATTATTATTTCCCCTGCTCTGCAGTGCTAAGTTCTTCTGAATTTGTTTCTTGTAGAGTTGTCTCTACTGAGTAGAAGCCTGTCCAGCTGTATACTTTGCCGTTCAGTTCTACCTTGTGTTCTGTGCTGTCAGTCGCGCCAAGTTGGTTGCTGATCATCACTGTCACGTTTGATTTCTCTGTGCTGATTTCGATGACTGAACCCACATTTGTATGCGCGACAACCTTGATGTTTTTCACAACGCCGCGAGCATTGACTGATTGCTCGAACTCTTCGTTGAAGTAACCGTGCGTTTCTAGAACAGAAGTGAACAGTGTTGTTTCACCCTTGCTACGTAGAATGAAAGCAGGCTCTGAGCGTAGGTTGAAGCTTGGGTCATTCGCGCCAGTGCGAGTAAAGATAACTTCAGCATTGTCGTTAGACGTTGCACCTAACCATGTGTAGTAGGTGTTGTTTTGTAGCCAGCTCACAAGTGCCGTGCCATCCACATCACCGCTTGCTACGTTCCATAGGTGTTGGTAACCGAAGTCACTACCCAGCGTGTTCAACTCTTTGTTCGCTTGGTATTCAAAGTTAGTACGAACAATCTGACCGGCATATTGGTGCGAGTAATCGTATTGGTGTTCGCCTTCGCCACCTTTCTCAGAATCTAAACGGTAAAGATCCAATAGTAGCGGAGATTCCAACTCTTCAAGATTTAGCATGAACACGCTGCGTTGCATGTCAAAACCTTGGTAGTGATCGTTAGCAAACGCACTCATGCCGTTAATTTGCTCGTCTTCTACTTTGAAGAAGTGTGGTAAGCCGTGTACGGCGTCTGCACGTTCAACATCAAAGTTGTTCTGGCATTTTTCATCAATCGTTACTGCGTTGTGAGCAATCGTTTGACGAGCGTAAGATTTGTTTTCATCTAGGTAGCGGCCGCCAAATTTTGGCTCCACGTTAACCCAACGACAGAAACCGTATTCACGTAGCACTTCTTGACCGCGGTTGAAGAAAGAAATACCCAGCGTATCGAAGTTGCCGTGACCCATGCCGTGTTGACCGTAGTTCATCACTAACTGAGAAACGTCGCCTTTCTTATCCTGCATACGAATAAAGCCTTGTGCGCCGTTGTGGCCTTCAGGACCTTCGTTCAATTCAACACTTGGCCAGAAAGGCATGCCGATTTCTTGCTCAGCAGACGCCGCTTCATAAGCTTTAGATAGCTCAAGACCACATGGGTGCATCCAAACTGCGTCTTGAATCTTCGCCATACCAAGAATGTTTTGGTCAACGCCGTTTTCAGATGAGTAATGTTTGCTGTAAACGCTCACTGCAACCTGAACACCCATGTCTGTAATGCCCATTGTGCGAGATGCATCGTTCAGAGCTGGGAATTCACCGTTCGGGTACGCTGTCGCCAGCATTGCTTGTACCGTGTTACCAATCACACCACCTTTGTAGTTGTAGATATCCACTTCAGGCATATGACGGTGAATCACTTCCGCGAATACACAAGTTGGGCGAATCGCGTAACGGTGGTAGTAAGGACCTTCCATGTAGTAGCCAGAAGGTGCAAACAGTTGAGAGATTTGCGCTAGGAAGCCGCCAGTGTCGTTACGGTCAATGCCGTAGACTGACATTTCAAGGTACTCACGCTTACCAAGAGCAAGACCACAGATACCTACAGCGGCTACAGCCCAAATACCATGATTGTGGATACGGTCAAAGTCATGTGCGTATTTCACTGTGAACATTTCTAGCATTGGTTCGAAGATACGAGACTCAATGTTGTCACGTTGCTCTTGTGTCAATGTTGAAGCAATACAAGAGTAAGCCAAGCTTGAGAACATTAACCAGCAGTGTTCGTTCAAGATTTGGTGGAACAAACGACCGGTAGGGTTCGTGTTTTTCTGTACGTGGAAATCAAACGTCAGGTATTTGTCTGCGTACTCTTCTAGTAATTCTGTAACAAAGTCAGCGTACTTTTGCTCTTTAGTGATCAAGAACATGCGACCAGCTAAATTCATGTACGTGTAGTTTTGCTTATGGCGGTTGTGTTCATAACCACCCGCTTCTCCATGACCAGGAACATCAATAGGTAAGCGCATGAACGCTTCTAGGTCTTTCGCGTTCGCTGCAATGGTTTTACCCATTAAGCTAGAACGGCCTACTTCAAGGTGAAGTTGCTCTATTTCAGCTTCAGTCAACAATACTGGTTTAGTCGTCATATTCTTTGTCACCCTCAATAAAGAGTTTATCTGCTTAAACTTTGATTAAATTTTCAAACTCCATATAAAGTAATACAATATGAGCTTTAATTATAGCTATTCAGTGCGAAATGATGAGTAGAATCACATAAATCACGGTAAGTCAT
>NZ_AJZD02000192.1 GCF_000272105.2 Vibrio splendidus 12E03 | reverse complement strand
AAATGAGTAAACGCTTTTGATGCCTGACTCGCCGCCTTAAAAATGAATCGTTTATCATTTTTTAAAACCTCAAGCCAATTCGCAATGTAAGATTCATGTTGAACATCGCCCACAACCCCAAAATCTGCCATTAAAAAAGCCGACCCGAGTTCTGCAACGAGCTCCTCAAACGCGTAATCTTTATCACCGAACTTGCTTCCCTTTGTACGATTAAGTCGAGATTTGTGTCCCGTCCAATGCGT
>NZ_AJZD02000191.1 GCF_000272105.2 Vibrio splendidus 12E03 | reverse complement strand
CTGATCAAATGATCAGGTATGGATAGAGTTTTTATGAAACAAGAAATTAGCAAAAGTACCCAGCTAACCGTGGCACTCGATCATGAGACCAATATTCGCTTGGAAGGGTCAGCATCGGCCTATGGTCGAAGCAAACGAATTGAAGCTCTGTTTGTGTTGCGCGCGTTTTATCGCCTACCAACCGACAAGCAGAATGACATTTTGTCTCCCGATAATGGGCTCGACAAAATCTAGTTTTATCTCGCTCCTTGTGTGAGTTCAGATTAGGAGTGAAGTCTCATCATGAGACTCGAAGGTGGGCTGCCTTCACTACTGCAAAAAGCGCCGCAGAGGGGCGCAGGCGTGCGTAATATGCCTAACAAATTCAGGAGCCTTATCTGGGGCGACGTCCAAGGCTGTTTTTCTACTCAATTAAGCGTGCTGGTTGAGTGGTGAAACAGAGTTACTTGGGAATACCAGACACCACATCCCTTGGATGTGCGCATTCTACTACAAGAATGCTCAAGCCAGTTTGTAGCACGGCTCTTGAAAGAGAGCCCATTGTTTTGTTCTTTTTAAAGACCAAAACAATGTCCTAAAAGGAGTGTGAACATGCAGATTGTGTACGGATATTGTAGTGAAGATGATGCGGTTAATTTGTTAGGTCGCTTTGTGAAACAAGGTGATTTTATCAACGTAAAAAAGCTGGGTACGGTTGGGCGTGAACACATTGCGTTTGCCGCCTTGCTCTCTTTTACTGGGCGCCTCTCCTTTCCTTTCTATTGGAAGGGCGTTCATATCGTTGCCGTTCAAAAACAAGCACAATCAGTCAATCGTCTCACTCTCCCTACCTCAAATAACGCGCGCAAAAAACGTTACCGTAAACTCAATAACACCACCATGACCCCTCAAAATTGGAAACAACACGTGAGCCGTAATCGTGGTTTGAAGTATGCGAGCGATTCATTGTTGTCTTTAGCGTGATAAGGAGAAAGAAATGACCCTCATTCAAGAGCTCAAGTTTTGGGTTGACGTCATTGAACAGACCGCTATCCCTGTCGACGGTGAGCGTTTAACACCGGCGGAGCAAGGGGCATTATCTCAGACGTGCCGAGTGCTCGCTCAAACGGCGAATTACGCGGCTGACCAAATGGAGAAAGTATGAAGACACAGAGTAAGAAAGAGTCAGCAGAACAACAGGCTCGCCGCTGCGCCGCTAGACGTCAGATTGAGATCCGAGAAGAGCTTAAAGCCGCGGGGTTAGAACTGGAAGATGGGTTGTACGTGGTGGGAAATAAAGACATTCAAGACCGTTTTAGTCACAGGTAGGACGCGTTATGTCACAACATTCTTTTCATGCTCGCGGTTATCACGTGCTTTGTGGTTGGGATAGGCCACTGCAAGGTTTCTTTCTTGTCATTCAAAAAAGCGATGAGCTGCAATACTCAAACTTGTTTGAAGATGACCCTCATCCTAAATCTTTTGATGTTTTCCTGATTGTATTGGCTCGCTTTGGCATCCCGGTGCCTGAGCAGATACTCACGGCGCTTGATGAAGATAAAGCCGCCAATGCTGGCAACCTGTATCACCGCTGGCAGGAGGGACACCTCATTGAAACACGCGGATAACCCCAAACTTCAACACGCCCACAAACAACAAGAAGTCATTCTCTTTGGTCTACCTCTGAAAATTTTTGCTTTAGCGGCCTTGTGTGGTGGCTTTTTGCTGCTGCTTGCACTGGTGCATTTAGGGTGGCTGTTGGGGCTCTTGATCGGCGGTCTTTGCTGCGTCGCGATTTTTTCTCCCCTTCGCTGGGCGCACAAACACGACCTTCGGGCGTGGGAGCTGTGGCTACACGCCTATTTTGGCAAGTTCACCAAAGAAACCTTACTGAAAAAACGCATGTTCATCATGACTCAACGTGGTGTCATGCCTTACCAACAATGGAAACATCAACATGATAAACGTTCAAAAAAAAATTAATGCGGTTTACTGGCTGCTGGGTTCAATGCTGATTTCAGCTCAGGCGCACGCGTCCGTCTCTCTGGGCGGAGGGGGCAGCGGGGTGTTTGCCAAATTTGCCAACTTTTTACAAGAAGTGGTCGATTTTCTAGGGGGCACGGGCACCTTATTTGTCATCTTCATGTCGGCAGCCGGCGCCATCTTCCTATGGGTTATCGCCCCAAAAGCGGGGGGAGAGGCTTTAGCGTGGTTGTTTCGAGTGTGTGTGGGGGCGATTGCTCTGTTCAGTTTAAGCCTCGTCATTACCTGGCTCAAAGGGTTCTAAATGCAAGCGGCCAATCAATCTATTCAAACCTATGGGGCGGTCGATGAATCGACCGTCTTAACCTATCGTGGGGGCGCACTCGGGGCGATTGAATTGTCGGGTGTCGAGCCAGCTTTATTGAATCCCACCGAAAAAACCGCCATCACGACGTTGCTCCGTAACGTGATCCAACGGTTACCCTTTGAGGTGACGTTTTCACAATATTACGTTCATTACCGATGCCCCCCTTTATCGTTTGAACATCGAGATAACCCTCGCGCTCAATTGGTGTCTTCAAGGCGTGCCCAGTTTTTAAATACCCAGCGTGAGCTGTATCAATCGCGCTTGGTGTGGGTGGTTGAACTGCATGAGTTAACCGACTATACCGATATGGGTCGCGAGTTTGTGACCTTGTGCCTTCAAGCCGTCTTCAACAAAGATAAACGCCGCACATTGAAGCAAGCCTTATCGTATCGAGAAGGCGCGTTATTTGATGAGCGGGCGCTGATTGAACAAATCAGCCAGTTAGACGATGTGTTGTCGTCGCTCTCGCTGGGATTGTCGTTTTGTTCGCTGGACAATCCGCGTTTGAATGCGAGCCAGTTATTTCATTTTCAACAAGCCTTGTTGACGTTGGAGTCTTGTTATCTGAATCAACATGCGCGGCATGCGCCTAGTCAAGATTGGGATGCACGCTTAGCGACGGGGGATGTGGCGGGTGTACACATTGAAGGCGTGGATTACCTCAAACTGTCTCATCAGCACACCGTTTATGCGCGCATCGCGGCCGTGCAAGGTGTGGGGATGACACACACGCCAGAATGCGCATGGGCAAGTGATGCAAGGCCGGTCTCTGAAAAAGGCAATTACCTCTTTTTTACGCGTTTTGCGCCGTACTCCAAGCAGCAAAAGCGTGCGATGCTCAAAGACGAAGAAGACGCGTTGTTTCGCTCTCAAACTCGCTTCACCGATTTAATGAAAGGCGACGTTGGCTCTGGTGCCGTGTTGCAACGATTGCAAACCAATCCTCATCTCAACGCGGTACTCCTTGATTTAGACCGCATGAGTCGTGACGATGACAAGTACGGTTCGTGGCTCTCTTATGTGGTGGTGTTTGATACTGACCGAGTACGGTTGGACGCTCAAGTGAAAACCATGAATGCACTCTTAGAAAACTCAGACTTCTCTTTGTTATGGGAGACCCAAGGACTGGTACACGCCCACCGTTCGATGCTGTTAGGGGCGAATGAAACGCCCATTCGGCATTGTGATTTGAATGCGAGCCAAGCCGCTGCGTTATCGCTGTTTTTTCGCAGTCATGAGGGCTTTCCGACTTTTGAACTGGGTAACAAGCAAGAGGAGGCGCTCTATGTCTTTGAGAGTGATGATGGGGTGCCTTTTCACTACACGCCCTTCATTGGTGACAAGTGCCTGGTGCTGGGGACAGGTCCGACGCGAAGCGGTAAGACCTTTCTCAAGCAGTGTGTGGCCAATCACTTTGTCAAACTGGGCGGGCGTTATTGCGCACTGGATATTGATGCAGGGAGTGAGCCTCTGGCGCACTTTTTTAAAGATGACGCCGGTCTCTTTTGCTTAAAGGACGCCAGTACCTCAAAGGGGTTCAATCCTTTCTCGATGAGCGTTGGGGCAGGGGATGACGTCTTTGTTCGTCATATGCTGGGATTGATTCAAGGCATGCTGTTACTCAATGACAGTGTAGAACTTCAAACCTTAACGGCCATTGAGCAGCCTAAGCTTGAAGAGGCCATCATTCACACCATGGCGCAAACCGGCAAGCTGGGCAGTTTTTCTGCGATGATGGGTAAGTGCCCACCGTCTCTGCATGAAAAACTCGCCAAATTTAAGCGCGGGGGTATTTACGGGAACTTGTTTGATAACGATGTGGACGCCATCGGGGCGATAGATAAGCCGTACTCGGTGTACAACACCGAAGGGGTAAAGGATTCGCCTAAGCTTGCGGAGTTGGTGAATACGGAAATCTTTTTTCGTAGTGTTCGTCTCTTTGAGAATGCCAAGCACCGCAGCGTGCCAAAATTTTTTGAAATCGATGAATGCCAATACGTATTGTCTCAAAAAGGGGCGGCCGAGTTTGCCATTGCGAAAGCACGAACGTGGTTTAAGCATGGCGGCGGCATGGGGTTTTGGACGCAAAGTCCGAAACACTACAGTGATTTAGAAGAGTGGAGCACGCTGCGAAGCGCCGCGACGACCTTTTGGTTTATGGCCGACCCTGAAATGAGCCGTGAAGAGTATCAACACGCTTTTCCGATGCTCAAACCCGCAGAGCTCGATGTCATTCAATCCCTCATTCCGAAGCAACAAGCGTTCATTAAGCAGCCCGATAAGGGCATCGCCAAAGTCATTAACCTGTTTGTTGAGCCGGAGCAATATGTGATCGCCACCTCCAGACCTCATGAAGCGGCTCGCGCGCAAGCGGTGTTTGCACAGGAGGACGATGTGGACGTGGCCATTGACCGCCTTTGTGAGGAGCTCAACCTAAAGTAAGGAACGTTATTATGAAATACACCCCTATGGCGCTGCTGGTCAGCAGCGTCCTTGGTTTTTCTTCTCCCTCCCACGCATCGGGGTTTCCGGTGGTCGATGTGGCCAACTTACTGCAAATGGTCACGCAATACTCCACCCTACTGAAAGAGTATTCACAAATCCTCAATCAAACCGGTATTGCGGGCAATGATTTGGTGATTTCTATTCAGGAATACGAGCAAACATTGCGAGAGTACCAAACGTTGCTCAATCAAGTCGAAGGGCTCAAGGGCAAAATCGACCGCCGTGATTATGCCGCACTAGAGCGCGAGCTGCG
>NZ_AJZD02000190.1 GCF_000272105.2 Vibrio splendidus 12E03 | reverse complement strand
TTGGTTCTCTGACGATACACCTAAGCGTTTTGAAGCTTACGGCTGGCATGTAATCCCAGCGGTAGATGGTCACGACTCTGACGCTATCAATGCAGCGATTGAAGCGGCTAAAGCAGACCCTCGTCCAACGCTTATCTGTACTAAAACTATCATCGGTTTTGGTTCTCCAAACAAAGCAGGTACGCACGACTGTCACGGTGCTCCACTAGGCGCTGATGAAATCACAGCAACTAAAGCTGCACTGGGTTGGGAACACGGTCCTTTCGAAATCCCAGCGGATATCGCAGCTGAGTGGAATGCAAAAGAAGCAGGCGCAGCGAAAGAAGCAGCGTGGAATGCTAAATTTGACGCATACGCAGCGGCTTACCCTGAGCTAGCAGCAGAATTCAAACGTCGTACTAACGGCGAGCTTCCTGCTGAGTGGGAAGAGAAAGCAAACGCAATCATTGCTGATCTTCAAGCTAACCCAGCAAACATCGCTTCACGTAAAGCATCTCAAAACGCACTAGAAGCGTTTGGTCAAATGCTTCCTGAATTTATGGGCGGCTCTGCTGACCTTGCGCCTTCTAACCTGACTATGTGGTCT
>NZ_AJZD02000189.1 GCF_000272105.2 Vibrio splendidus 12E03 | reverse complement strand
TTTTTTCTCTGTGTGGATAGGTTTTTGTTACAGCGTGACGATTAACCTTAATGAATTAACCTTATTGAGCCTCACGCCTTCATTGAGAAGTAACCAATATCATGTTCATCTATCGAGTTTAATTCAGCCTTTCACAAGAGATACGTATCGAGAGCTTGAATTGTTAATTGAGTTACTTCCGAAATACAATGGTCAATCACTCATACTGACGTCGCCTTTATT
>NZ_AJZD02000188.1 GCF_000272105.2 Vibrio splendidus 12E03 | reverse complement strand
GTGATGAGTGATTAGAATGCGGGGTTTATGGCGCGCTTAGTGAATTACGCAACAAAGCCGAGGAATGTTTTTAGCATGTTCAGCAAGCTATTTTTTAAAAGCCTATTGCCTCTTTCGATTTCTATCGTAAAGTCGTTTTTTTGAAGAGGGAAAGTTTTGAAATTTATATTATTAATTGCGTTTTCTTTAGGTTTGATGTTGTCCTACTTTGTGGATATGCATAAAAAATCACCATTAACTTTAGATAGTCGTACTAGTTTGAGCTTAGGTCGTTGCTATTCATCGAAGATCAATAATGTAGTAACACATCAAAAAAACACTTCAGTTAAACAAACCGTACTCGGAAGTTGCATGATTAATATCCTACAGGACTTATCCAAGTCAAATAACTGAATCTTCAGGAGAAGTGGCCCCCAATTTTCGGACATGACTTTAAGTGATTGATCTGTTTTGATAGTACCCAGAAACATTGGAACAGATTATGACTAGAAAACGTAGAAACCACTCTCCTGAATTTTAAGTTAAGGTAGAATTAGCGGTTGCTAAAGGTGACAAAACGGTCGCTGAATTGGCTCAAAAATACAATCCATCCAACTTTGAAACGCTGTCTCAATTTCTTCTGGCTTAAGACGGCATATAACGCGAGCGATGGTATCGTGACGTGGAATACCATATTCGAAAGGACGATAACGTCGGAGCCAATCCAGGCGATGAGTGCCAAAATCTTCAACCTGCTCCCAGCCTTCGGCTCCTGATAGGACAGCACTGACGGCTAAAAGGATAATATCGAGAAGCTCATGTCGCTTGCATCGGTCAATACGTGGATCTTCAATGGCTTGAAAATCCTGGAGAAAAGAATCGGTCATGCTTAAAACGTTACAATAGAGAATTAGTAGCTGATCTGATCGCTAGCTTGCTTAAAAGTTCCCATTTATAATGTTCTTGCCGTGGTGAGGCCGTCGCATAGGGAAGATCTATCCAAAATATGGAAGTTCAACCATTTCATGAAATATTCCCCTATAGCCACTGGTTTTACGAATTTTCGCAGAAGTATTTTCGACAAATTAACCATCCCAACATTCAGAAAACTCCGCATTAGAAACTTTGAAGTCGCTAAACATAAAAGCAGTATGGGTTACACCTTACGTGCCCATATTCGTTGATAGTAAGCGCGTCATAAACCCCGCATTCTAATCACTCATCAC
>NZ_AJZD02000187.1 GCF_000272105.2 Vibrio splendidus 12E03 | reverse complement strand
CAAAATAACGCCATCGTAGAGGCGCGTTATGGGCGTCTTCCTAACGAATCAGAGTATGAGCAACTGTCACGCCAAGCGACGGGAGGCTACTCGGATGCACAGCAACGCCAATACTTACAGGCGGGGGAGGCGCATCGGCAAGGCGCCAATATTGAGTATTACCAATCCAGGCAATCCGCCCTTTCCCAAGACCAAGCGCAGTTAGACCAATTGCGCTTGAGTTTGGGCAATGAGAGTGAGCTGGCGACCTTACAAACCTTGGTGGAGCAAAATCAGGTCATTATCGACCAACTCAGTTTACGCAATGA
>NZ_AJZD02000186.1 GCF_000272105.2 Vibrio splendidus 12E03 | reverse complement strand
CACCAATGTGGATTGGCAAAATGATTTTGATGACATGGTTAAAAACAACTGCACCGGAATGGTTGTCGGTGGCAATCAACTGTTAATCGCCGCTCATTGCACGGATTTAACCAGTATCACCTTTGCTGACGGTACCGTCATGGATGCTGTGACTCGTGACGATCACCCTAATTATTTGTACTCAAGCTCTGGCAATCAATACGACGTTTCCGTATGGACGTTGCCGCAAACAGCAAAAACTCAAAATATTCACTATTTTGCAGATTTGAACATTCAAACCACCTCGGTAGGAGATACCGTTAAAGCCTATGGTTTTGGGGGGAATAACCCTTTAGCTTATGCTGAGTTACACATAGACACGTTGTCATCACTATCTTCAACTGCCCTAGAGTCAACAGCCATTTCAGGGGATCTCATACAAGGGGATAGCGGAGGTGTTTGGATGCATGGTTCCTCGATAGTAGCCATAAACGAATCCTTTAGTAGTGGTCGATTATCGTATGGTACA
>NZ_AJZD02000185.1 GCF_000272105.2 Vibrio splendidus 12E03 | reverse complement strand
CACCAATGTGGATTGGCAAAATGATTTTGACGACATGGTTAAAAACAACTGCACCGGAATGATTGTCGGAGGCAATCAAGTATTAACTGCGGCTCATTGCACGGACTTAACCAGTATCACCTTTGCCGACGGCACTGTGATGGATGCTATTAGTCGAGATGATCACCCTAGTTACTTGTATTCAAGTTCAGGCTCTCAATATGAT
>NZ_AJZD02000184.1 GCF_000272105.2 Vibrio splendidus 12E03 | reverse complement strand
TCAAGTTCAGGCTCTCAATATGATGTTTCCCTATGGACGCTACCACAAGACGCTAAAGCTCAAAATATCCATTACTTTGCGGATTTAAACACTCAAACGGTTGCAATTGGTGATTCCATCAAGACGTATGGGTTTGGTGGGAACAATCCATTAGCTTATGCTGAACTCATAGTTAACAAGCTATCTTCATTATCGAGAACATACCTTGAATCAACCGCAATCTCAGGTGATCTTATACAGGGGGATAGCGGAGGGGTTTGGATGCATGGTACTTCGATTGTAGCTATAAATATGGGATTTAGTAGTGGTCGATTATCGTATGGTACA